>CAITLX010000825.1 GCA_903893335.1 uncultured delta proteobacterium
CGCCGGCCCCGCTGAGCCTGCCCGAGCCCGACCCGAAGCCCTCGCCGGTGGCCGTCGTGCGGCGCGCGTCGGCCTGCGTCGCCTGCGCGACGGGGGCCGCGGCGATGGCGCCCGCGAGCGTGTCGTCGGCGAACTCGGCGACGACCCTCGGCGGGGCAGGGGAGGCGCCGTACACCGAGCCGCCGAGCGGCGGCGCCTGGGCGAACAGCGTGTCGGAGTGGAGCGTCTCGCGCGCGACGCCGTGCACCGAGCGCAGGTCGAAGCGGAACGAGAGCGCCGAGCTCGACCCGACGCCGAGCTTCACCGACGTCCAGTCCTCGCCCGAGGTGTTGTCGACGATGGCCCACGCCTGCACGTCGACCTTGCCGTCCTTGCCGAGCGCGACGCGGTAGGTCGGCTTCCACGCCGGCGCCTCGGTCACGTAGGTGAGCTTCACGCGGTGCGCGCCCCCGGCGCCGAGGCGCAGCGTGAGGTCGACGAGCCCCGAGCCCCCCGCGGGCGCCGTCGGGTACGACACCGGCGTGGGCAGGCCCGTCTTCGCGTCGACGACGGTGAGCGACTTGAGAAAATCGTCGATCTTGTCGCTCGGCACCTTGAGCGCGAGCTGATCGTTGGCCACGTCGGCCACGCGCTCGAAGTAGGCGACGCCGTTGCGGTAGACGACGACCTTGCCGAGCGTCGTGTCGCTCTTGACGTAGCTCGCCGCTCCCGCGCCGCAGCCCTCGGCGGCGACGAGCAAACCCACACAGGCCAGCAGACTCGTTCTCATGTTGGTGCTCCCTGGGACACGCGAGGGCCCCGCAGCCTTGGACGCGCGGGGCGTCGAAAGGTTCCACGCGAACTCACCGAGAGCGGCGCTGTGCGCCGCTCGGTCACTCGCTGAGCGGGATGGGCACCCAGAACACGCGCGCCTTGGTCAGCGTGCCGCGGCGGGTGTAGCCGGCCAGGCCGTAGAAGACGTTCCACCAGTGGCCGTCGGGCGTCTCGCCGTACGAGAACGCGGGGAAGAAGTGGAACTCCCAGTCGGTGCCCGCGCGCGAGCGGCGCTCGTGGTAGTATGTGTTGAGCGCAAGCTGTGACGTCGTCTCGGCGTCCGAGAAGCGCCAGTAGAACGGGAAGGCGACCGTCGCGCGCGAGGTGGGCGAGGCGAAATCCCAGAAGAAGGGCGCGACGACGGTGTGCGTCGAGGCGTTGGTGCGCCCGAGGTAGAGGAACGGGTGCACGTTCGTCTGCCACCCCTCGAGGTCGTGGGTGTGCTGGAAGAAGGGCGTGATCCAGGTCGACTCGGTGAGGTCGGGGCGCTTCGAGTGCATCCAGAACGGGAAGAACGCGGTGTCCTCGCCGCGCGGGCTCTTCGAGCTGTAGAGGAAGGGGAAGAGCAGCTTGCGCTCGAGGCCGATGTCCGGGTCGGCGTACCGCCAGTACAGCGGCGTGATCATGTCGAGCTCGGTGCGACCGCGGTAGCGCGCGTAGCCCCAGGTGACGAACGTCGACTCGCCGTTGTCGCCCCGGGCGGTGAGAAACAGCGGGTTGACGAAGAGCTTCGACGCGCCGGCGTGCCCGACGTGGAAGAAGGGGAAGACGGTGAGGTGGTCCTCGTCCGGGCCCCAGCTGTGGAAGACCAGCGGGAGGATGTCGAAGGCGTCCCCCTTCTTGGTGTGCTTCCAGAGCAGCGGGCCCCACACGTTGAGCGAGGAGTCCTCGACCTCGTCGTAGCGGAAGTAGTGCAGCAGCGGCGGCACGAGCTCGTAGCGCGAGCGCTCGCTCTTGCCGGCGAAGAAGAAGGGGGCGAGGCCGAAGTCGATGTCGTCGGCGGTCGCCGGGGTGCACGTCGAGCCACCCTTCCACGAGCAGTACGCGGGGCCGACGATGTGCAGGCCCGAGTGGTCGTCGTGGCGCGTGAAGGTCAGCAGCGGCGGGATGTGGAGGTAGCTGCCGCCTGGGCGCGTTCCGCTGAAGACGAGCGGCGCGAGCCAGTGGTCGGTCTCGCCCGGCGCCTTGCGCTGCACGTAGGGGCCGACGATGGTCGTCCTCGTCGCGTCGTCGCGCAGGTTCCAGAAGAGCGGGAAGGCGACGTCGGCGTCGTGGTGCGTGCTGCGGCGCTGGAAGTAGAGCGGCCCGAAGAGCGACGCGCGGTCGTTCGGCTGCTTGCGCTCGGCCCAGAGCGGAAACAGCGTGCGGAAGCTGTAGTCGCCGCTGCGCTCGTCGTACCAGGGGCCGTAGAAGTGGCGCACGAGCTTCGGGCCCTTGCCCTGCTCGCCGTCGTGGTCCACGTCGGTGCCGATGCGCGCCCGCGTCTCGTCCGACATGGCGAGCGGGTCGGCGGGCAGCGTCGGCTCGGCGCCCGTCATCTTGGGCACGTCGTCGCTCGCGCCCGAGGCGGCGTGCGTGACGGGCTGGTTGGACGGCGGCGCCGCGGGCTTCGACGGGCGCATGCCCGGCGACATGGGCATCTGCGCGTGGGCCGATCGAGGCGCGAGCGTCAGGGCGAGCGTCACGGCGAGCACGCAGGCCAGCAGAGCCCGCAGCGCGCGGCCATCGCGGTGCATCATGTGGGCGCGGACCCCGTGGGCTCGGCCGCGGCGAGCAGGCGCGCGATGGTGTCGGCTGCCTCGGCGCGCGGGGCGTCGAGCTGCGCGTGCTGCGCGAGGTCCTTGATCTGCACCGTGCCGCGGGTGAGCTCACCCGCGCCGATGACGACGGCCACGCGCGCGGCGATGGCGTTGGCGCGGCGCAGCATCGACTTGAGCGAGCCGCCGCGGGCGTCCACGTCGGCGGCGACGCCCAGGCGACGAAGCTCGCGGGCGAGCAGCAGCGCCTCGCCCGTCGCGACGTCGCCCATCGGCGCGATCGCCACGCAGGGGGGCTCGGGGGCGGCGTCGGGGGGCATGGCGAGCAGGAGCCGCTCGAGGCCGAGCGCGAAGCCGATCGACGGCACGTCGGGCCCGCCGAGCTCGCGCACCATGCGGTCGTAGCGCCCGCCGCCGCCGAGGGCGTTCTGCGCGCCGAGGTCGCCGCCCGAGCCGCGGATCTCGAAGAGCGTGCGGGTGTAGTAGTCGAGCCCGCGCACGAGCCGCGGATCGACGAGGTAGGGGGTGCCGAGGCGGTCGAGGTAGCGGCAGAGCGCGTCGAAGTGCGCGCGGTCGGCCTCGTCGAGCACGGCGAGGATCGACGGCGCCCCCTCGCACGCGGCCACGTCGCGGGGGTCCTTGGAGTCGAGCACGCGCAGCGGGTTGGTCGTGAGGCGGCGCTTCGAGTCGTCCGAGAGGGCGTCCTTCTGCGGCTCGAGGTGGGCGACGAGCGCCGCGCCGTAGCGCACGCGCGTGTCGGGCCCGCCGAGCGAGTTGAGGTGCACCGTCACCGACGCGATGCCCAGCTCGCGGAAGAACGACACGAGCATGTCGATCATCTCGGCGTCGGTCGCCGGCCCGGGGTCGCCGTAGACCTCGCAGCCGGCCTGCCAGAACTGGCGGTAGCGCCCCTTCTGCGGGCGCTCGGCGCGGAACATGGGGCCCAGGTAGTACCAGCGGGTCAGGGGCTCGCGGGCGGCGACGCCGTGCTCGACGTAGGCGCGGGCTGCTCCGGCGGTGCCCTCGGGGCGGAGGGTGAGGTTGTCGCCGTGCTGGTCGAAGGAATACATCTCCTTGCGGACGATGTCGGCCTCCTCGCCGATGGACCGGACGAACAGCTCGGTGGGCTCGACGAGGGGCGTTCGGACCTCGCGGTAGCGGTGAAGCTCGACCGTCGAACGGAACGCTGCCTCGAGGCGCTGCCAGCGCCCGATCTCACCGGGGAGAACGTCGTTCATCCCCTTCACGCCGCGGAGGTTCATGCGGGAAACCGGGGCGCGCTTATGCTTGGGCCAGGGGGCAGGGTCAACCCATGAGTTTCGGCGGGGTCCCTCGCCGGGCGCGCGGCGGCTGCCGCGAGCCGTGGTAAGGGAGGCGCGCGTGCGCGTCGCGGCGATCGATCTGGGCAAGGTGCGGGCAGGCGTCGCCGTCTCCGACGAGCTCGGCCTGATGGCGCACCCGCGGCCCCCGCTCGACGGGCGCGATCTGCGCGGGCTCATCGAGGCGCTGCGCGCGCTGGCGCTCGCCGAGGGCATCGAGCGGTTCGTCGTGGGGCTGCCGCTCGACCTGCGAGGGGGCGAGGGAGCCTCGGCGCAGCGGGCTCGGCGCTTCGCCGGCCACCTCGCCGACGCCACCGGGCGCGACGTCGAGCTCCTCGACGAGCGGCTGACGACGGTCGAGGCAGCGCGCCGGATGCGCGAGGGGGGCAC
>CAITLX010000826.1 GCA_903893335.1 uncultured delta proteobacterium
CCCCCCACGAACACGAGCGCGGCGCCCCGCAGGAGGTCCTGCACGAGCGCGCGGCTCTCCTCGGCGACCGCTGCGGCGATCGCGGCGAGGGCAATCTCGTCGAGGGCGTGCGCCCGCAGCTTGGTGACGTCGAGGCGCACGACGACGTCGAGGTCGGCCGGCAGCAACCCGCTCGCGTCGGTCGGCTCGACGACCGACGGCATCGCGGCCGGCAGCGGCGCCCGGCACCCCGCCACCGAGGCGAGCGCGAGCGCGACGGACGCCGCGAGGCCGGCGCGGGTCACTTCGCCGCGACGCGGGCGACATGCACGGCCATCGAGCGCACGACCTCGTCGATGCCGGTGCCGGACGAATCGACGAGCAGCGCGTCGTCGGCCTGTCGCAGCGGCGCGACCGCGCGGGTCGAGTCCTGGCTGTCGCGCTGCTCGACGTCGGCCAGCGTCTGCGAGAGGTCGGCGTCGTGCCCCTTGGCGCGAAGCTCGGCCCAGCGTCGCCGCGCGCGCTCGTCGCTCGTCGCCGTGAGGTAGAACTTCACCTCGGCGTCGGGGAACACCACCGTGCCGATGTCGCGCCCCTCGAGCACGACCCCGCCGGCCTCGCCGGCTTGCCGCTGCAGGTCGAGCAGGGCCGCGCGCACCGCGGGGGCCGCCGACACGCGGCTGGCGCCCATGCCCATGTCGGCCGTGCGGATGGCCTCGCTCACGTCCTCGTCGCCGAGCGTGACCCGAACGGCGCCCTGCTCGGAGCGCCCGAGCGCGAGCTCGCGCCGCTCGACCACGCCGCGCGCGACCGCGCCGACGGCCTCGCCGTCGCCCCAGTCCACGCCCGCGCGCTGCGCGGCGAGCGCGACGGCTCGGTAGAGCGCGCCGGTGTCGACGAGCGTGTAGCCGAGCGCGTCGGCGAGCCGCCGGGCCACGGTGCTCTTGCCGGCCCCAGCGGGGCCATCGATCGCGACGACGGGGCGCGGACGCATGGCGGCGCGGAGCCTACACGCCAGGGCGCGCGTCGAGAAGCGCCCCCTTCCAGCGGCGGTGCATCCAGAGCCACTGTGAAGGATCGGCCAGCACTGCTGCCTCGAGCGCGCGCTGCACGCGCGCCGTCGCCTCCTCGACCCACGCCGCCCCCGCGCGCGGCGGCGGCTCGAGCACGAGCGGGACGTCGACGCGGTGCGTGCCGTCCGCGAGGCGCCGATCGAGCGCCAGCACGAGCGGCACGCGCGCACGCGCCGCGAGGGCCGCGGGGGCGCGATCGCAGAGCGCCGGGGCGCCGAGGAACGGGAGCCGGGACACGCCTGACCCGCGCTCGGGCGCCTGGTCGACGACGAAAGCGACGAAGCCGCCGCCAGCGAGGGCCTCCCGGGCCGCGGCGAGCGCGCCACGCGCGCCGACGAGCCGCACGCCCCGCGCCGCGCGCGCGCCCTGCCAGAAGCGGTCGAGCGTGGCGACGTGCAGGCGCTTGGTCACCACCGTCAGCGGCACGGCGGACGCCACCGCGCACGCTGCCAGGTCCCAGTTGCCGAGGTGCGCCGTCGCGACGACCGCGCCGAGCCCCCGCCGGCGCGCGACGACCGCGGCCGCCTCGGGCGAGAGGCTGACGAGGCGGTCGAGCGGCGCGCGCGGACGCCCGACCACCCAGAGAAGCTCGCAGACACCGGCGCCGAGCGAAGCGTACATGGCGCGCGCGACGGCGTCGGGCCGCACGACGCCCGCGCGTGCGAGCGAGCGCTCGACGTGCGCGCGACGGATGCGCAGCACCGAGCCGACCAGGGCGCCGAGCAGCGCGCCGCACGCTCGGAGCGAGCGCCACGGCAGCGCCCCCACCGCCGCCGCGAGCGCTCGCAGCAGCGCCCGCGCGATCAACCGGCCGAGAACCCCGCGCGGCGCACGGCCGCCGAGGTCGCCTCGGTCGCAGCCGCGAACACGTCGTCGAGCGCCAGCACGAACAGCTCCCCCTTCGAGGTGCGCGCGCGCACCACCTTGCCGGCCTGCGCGATGGCCTCGACGCGCGAGACGGTGAGCGGCACGCCGTCGTGGGCGACGTAGAGGGTGAGCGCCTTGCCCTCGGGGAGCGTCGTGAAGCCCCCCTCGCCGGGCTTGGCGGCGGCGGCGTCGAGGATGGCGGCGAGGTGTTCGGGAGTCATGGGGCGATGGGAGTCCGAACCCGGTCGGCGCGTCAACCCCGGAGCGGGCGAAAGGAGCGCGCGCTCGCGCCTCCCCCACCGCGCGCGCTACGCTGCGGGTCTCCGTGCCGCAGCTCCCCGATCCGATCGTCGTCGATCACCTGTGCAAGCGCTTCGGCGCGCACGAGGTGCTGCGCGACGTCTCGCTCTCGGCGCCGCGCGAGCGCACCACCGTCATCATCGGCGGTTCGGGCGCCGGCAAGACGACGCTCCTGCGCCTGCTCATCGGCCTCGACCGCCCGACCTCGGGGCACGTCTTCATCGACGGCGTCGACCTCCCCACGCTCGACGCGGTCGCGCTCAACCGCATGCGCCGCAAGTTCGGCATGGTGTTCCAGTACGCCGCGCTGCTCGACTCGCTCAACGTGCTCGAGAACGTCGCGTTTCCGCTGCGCGAGCACACGCGACTGTCGAGCCGCGAGGTGCGCGACAAGGTGCGCGACAAGCTCGCGGTGCTCGGCCTCGAGGGCACCGAGGAGCTCTTCCCCTCCGAGCTCTCGGGCGGCATGCGCAAGCGCGTCGGGCTCGCGCGCGCCCTGATGCTCGAGCCCGAGATCCTCGTCTACGACGAGCCGACCAGCGGCCTCGACCCGACGACCTCGCGCATGGTCGACGACCTCATCGAGGAGACGCGCGAGCGCTTCCGCGTCACCAACGTCGTCATCTCCCACGACATGGCGAGCACCTTCCGCATCGCCCACCGCGCCTACCTCCTGGTCGGCGGCCGCATCGAGGCCGCGGGCGCCCCCGACGAGATCGCCGCGACCGGCACCGAGGTCGCGCGCCGCTTCATCGAGGCCTCGGGCGTCGCGTTCGAGCGGCTCTCGCGCCCCAAACCCGGCTGACCCGAGGCGCCCCCTTTGCCCGTGCTGCGCCGCCCCGAGATCCTCGCGCCGGCAGGTGACGCCGCCTGCCTCGAGGCCGCGGTGCGCGCGGGCGCCGACGCCGTCTACTTCGGCCTCACCGGGTGGAACGCCCGCGCCCGCGCCGAGAACTTCGACGCCGCGGCGCTCGACGGCGCGCTGCGCACGCTGCACGCGGCCGGCGTGAAGGGCTACGTCACGCTCAACACGCTCGTGTTCGACGCCGAGCTCGCCGGCATGGAAGCGGCGATCCGCGCCTGCGCAGCCGCCGGGGCCGACGCCGTCATCGTGCAGGACGTCGGCGTCGCGCGGCTCGTGCGCGCCGTCGCGCCCGACCTGCCGCTGCACGCCTCGACGCAGATGACGTGCACCGACGCCGGCTCGGTCGAGCTCGCCCGCGAGCTCGGCGCGAGCCGCGTCATCCTCGCGCGCGAGCTGTCGCTCGACGACGTGGGCGCGCTGCGCCGCGAGACGGGCGTCGACGTCGAGGTCTTCGTCCACGGCGCGCTCTGCGTCGCGTACTCGGGGCAGTGCCTGACGAGCGAGGCGCTCGGCGGCCGCAGCGCCAACCGCGGCGCGTGCGCGCAGGCGTGCCGCCTCCCCTACGAGCTGGTCGTCGACGGAGCCCTGCGCCCGCGCGACGACGCGGCCTATCTGCTCTCGCCCGAGGACCTCGAGGCGAGCGCCCTCGTGCCGCGGCTGATCGAGCTGGGCGTCGCGGCCCTCAAGATCGAGGGGCGCATGAAGGGGCCCGCGTACGTCGCCGCGACGACGCGCCTCTACCGCAGCGCGGTCGACGCGGCGCTCGGCCTCGGCCCCGCCCCCGAGGCTCGTGCGCGCGAGGTCGCCTTGCAGATGTTCTCCCGGGGCTCGGGCCCAGGCTTCCTCGCCGGGGTCGATCACCAGCGCCTGGTCGACGGCCAGACCTGCGATCACCGCGGCACCCGCGTCGGCACCTCGGGCGCGGTCGTGCACGACCGCGGGCGCGCCTGGGTCGAGCTGCGCGCGAGCGCACCCATCGAGCGCGGCGACGGGCTGCTCGTCGAGGGGGGCTTCGCCGGCTCCGGCGAGGTGGGGGGCCGCGTCTGGGCCGTGCAGGAGCGAGGCGTCGAGGTCGAGCGCGGCGAGGCCGGGCGCGACCTGCGCGTCTGGCTCGGCCCCGACGTGGACGTCGAGCGCGCCGGCAGCGGACACCGCGTGTGGAAGACGAGCGACCCGCGCGCGACGCGCGACGTCGAGGCCGCGACCGACCGCGCGCCGCACCGGGTGCGCGTCGACGTGAGCGTGCGCGGGCGCATCGGCGAGCCACCGCTGTTCGAGGCCACGACCGAGCGCGGCGCGACCGCGCGCGTGCTCGGCGACACGCCGGTCGAGCGCGCCACCTCGCGCGCGGTCGGCGCGGCCGAGCTTCGCGACAAGCTCGGCAAGCTCGGCGACACCCGCTTCTCGCTCGGCGACCTCTCGCTCGCGTGGCCCGAGGACGCGATCGTGCCGCTCTCGTCGGTCAACCGCGCCCGACGCGCGCTGGTCGAGGCGCTCGAGCAGGCTCCGCACACCCCCTGGCGCACGACCGACGCCGGCCACGTCGAGCTCGTCGCCGCCGCGACGCCGCCGGCGCGCACCCCGGCGCCCGGAGGGCTGTTCGTCCTCGCGCGCACCCTGCCCCAGGCCCTCGCCGCGGCGGCCGCAGGCGCGGGCGTCTGGCTCGACTTCCTCGAGCTCACCGGCACCGGCGCGGCGGTGCGCGCCCTGCGCGAGCAGGGAGCCAGCTTCGTCGGCGTGGCGCCGCCGCGCATCCGCAAGCCAGGCGAGGAGAAGATCGACCACTACCTCGCCTCGCTCGCGCCCGACGGCGTGCTCGTGCGCGGACTCGGAGCGCTGCGCGAGGCGCCGACCCCGGGCGCCCTGCGCATCGGCGACTTCGCGCTCAACGTGACCAACCGCCTGGCGGCGTCCACCGTGCTCGCGCGCGACCTCGACGCGTTCACCCCCGCGTTCGACCTCGACGCCGCGCAGCTCTGCGCGCTGCTCGACTCGCCGTTCGCCCCGTGGGCCGAGGTCGTCGTGCACCACCCCATGCCGCTCTTCCACATGGAGCACTGCGTGATCGCCGCGCTGCTCTCCGAGGGGCGCGACCACCTCACGTGCGGCCGGCCGTGCGACCGGCACCAGGTGTCGCTGCGCGACCGCGTCGGCGTCGATCACCCCGTCGAGGCCGACGTCGGCTGCCGCAACACCGTCTTCCACGCGGCCTCGCAGAGCGCCGCCGGCGTCGTCGGGGCCCTGCGCCAGAGCGGCGTGCGACGCTTCCGCATCGAACTGGTGCGCGAGACGCCGGACGACGTCACGCGCCTCGTCGCGACCTACACGGACCTGCTCGCGGGGCGCACCTCGCCGGCAGACGTGTGGCGCACGCTGCGCACCGAGAGCGGCTACGGCGTGGTGCGCGGCTCGCTGCGCGTCGTCTGAGCCGCGCGCGTCGGCGCGCGAAGGGCCGCCATCAGCGCCCCGAGCCCCGCGACGAGCGCGTCGGTCGGCGTCTCCGCCTCGAGCCGGTAGCCGCCGGTCGCGCGACCCGCCTCGTCGGCGAGCCACACGACCGCGCGCTCGCCCGCGGGGCCTTCGAGCCCGAGCTCCACGCGACGCCCGGCGTCGAGCACCGAGACCGTGCGCCACGCGAGCGGCGCGAAGGGGGCCGCGTCGCGCAGGCGCGCCAGGCGCGACCCGATGGACGGAGCGACCGGCTCGAAGGCGTCGTCGCCGAGCGGCCACTGCGCCTCGAAGCCCGCGGCAGCGGCGGCGTCGAAGAGGCGCGCGGCGATCGCGCGCG
>CAITLX010000827.1 GCA_903893335.1 uncultured delta proteobacterium
AGCGCGCGAGGTCGCGCACGAGGTCCGCGACCGAGTCGCGATCGACGCCCAGCCCCTCGGCGAGCTCGAACAGCAGCTCGCGCTCGGAGGTGCGCACGACGCCGTCGATGGCGACGACCCGCACGGCCGCCGCGACCGCCGCCGCGCACGCCTCGGGCGACCCGAGCTTCGCGGCGATCTGCGCGAGGTAGGCCTCCTGCCCCGAGCGCTCGAGCTCCCCCTGCACCGCGCCGAGCAAGGCCTCGACGTCCGGGTTCGACGCTCGCCCCGCGGTGGCGCCGACGATCGTCGCGGCCAGCTCGTGGAGCTCCTCGTCGGCCAGCTCGCCGTCGGCGAGCGCCGCGAGGCACATGACCTCGAGCACGGCCTGCAAGCGCGGGTCGTCGAGGTCGCGAAGCTCGGCAATCGGGTCGGCCATGACCCGAGCGTACACCCGCTCGCCCCGGCCGTGCACCAGGGGCGTGGGTCGGGGGGGGCTCAGCGGTTGGCGTTGGCGCGAGCGAGCGCCTCGACCTGCGCGGCGTCGGGGCCGGTCGGCTCGAAGCCGGTGCCGCGCCCGACCACCGTCATCGTGCGGGGGTCGACCAGGATGTGTACCGGCATCGGGTTCGAGCCCTGCACGCGCAGCGTGAAGTCGGGGTCGGCCACGACCGTCCAGGTGGCGCCGACCGCCTGCTTCCACGCAGCGGCCGCCTGGATGTTCGCCGGGGCACCCTCGACGTCGGTCCAGACCAGCTGCACGACCTCGACGCCGAGCCCGTACCAGCTGCCCCCCTGCGCGAGCTGCGCGCGCAGCCACTTCGCCTCGCCGACGCACGCTGCGCAGAGGAAGCTGGCCTCCGTCAGGTAGACCGCGTGGATGCCATGCGAGCCGTCGGCGTCACGCAGGCTCGTCGCCCGGAGGGTGCTCGGTGCGGTGTCGCCCGCCGCGATGCCGGCCCACGTGTCGCAGGTGGGGAACGCGTCCCCCTTCATGAGGTAGGGGTCGCTCGCGCGGGTGCAGGCTGCCGCGCCTTGCGACGCGTCGGCCGCGGGCTTCGCGGCGTCGTCGGCGGGGGCCGAGGCGTCGGTGGGGTCGTCGGGCGGCGCGAGGCTCGTTCCGTCGGCGGAGCCCGGCGCGCGGGGGGGCGCAGAGCAAGCGGCCAGCACGGCAGCCACGCCTGCCAGGGCTGCGCCCCGCCACCTCGACGTCCTCGTCACCACCGGCAAGCTCCGATCCGAGCCGACGCTCGTACGCCGCATCGTAGCGCCGGAACGGCACCTCGGCCGCGACCTGTAGCGCGTCGCCCCGTGGCTCGCGCAGGCGGGTCGCCCGCGCGGGGAGCGCCCCGGAGCCTCCCGGCGGTGCGGCACACCGCATCGCGGGCGCCCCGCTGCTCGTCTGCGCTGCCGGCGACCGCGCGACGGGCGCCCGGGCGCTCGCCCAGCGGTGTCGTGCACCGGGATCCGACTCCGGGGCGCCCCGTCCGCGCTGTCGTCGACCTCGAACGAGCGCCCGGGCGCTCCCCGCGGGTGTCGTGGACCCTGCCGGAGCTCCTGGGCGCTCCCGGGCGGTGCCGCGAACCCCATCGGAGCGCCCGGGCGCCCCAAGCCCCAGACGCTCCGCTGGCAATCGTATACGGTGAAGCCTCGCCCACCGGCGAGACGCCCACGCGCCCCGCCGCCCGGCGGGCTCCCGGGGGCGGACCGACTCCCACGTCCCTCCGGAGCCCCGATGAACCACCGCGCTCGGTCTGGTGCCCTTGGTCTGCTCGTCGCGCTCGTCGTCGCCGCGTGCTCGAGCAGCAGCGCGCCCGCAGACGAGCCGTCGGGAGCCCCCTGCGTCGCAGCGGCGCCTGCGTGCGATGGCAACGACGCCACCACCTGCGTCGACGGCCACGAGCAGCGCCAGGCGTGCGGCGCGGACGCCTACTGCAACTACGGCGCGTGCACGCCGGCGACCATCCACTTGCCCCGCGACGCCGCCCCGCACACCGAGCGCACCGAGTGGTGGTACTACACCGGCCACGTCGCCTCCGGAGCCCACCATTGGGGCTTCGAGGTCACCATCTTCCAGTACGACATCGCGTTTCTGACCCACAAGCCGGGGCTCGGCTACATGTGCCACGTCGCGGTCGTCGACAAGGACGCGCGCGAGCACTACCACACCGACGCCATCGCAGCCGACGCCAAGACCTGGGCTTCGGCGCCGATCGATCTCGAGGTCGCCAATTGCCGGTTCGAGCTCGGCGGCGACGGCAACGACCACATCCGCGGGCAGATCCCGCTCGGGGCCGAGAAGGACCACAAGGCCTCGCCCTGGGTGCTCGACCTCACGGTGACGCCCCAGAAGCGCCCGGCGTTCCACGGCGGCGACGGCGTCATCCCCATGGCCGCAGGCGGAGGGACGAGCTGGTACTACTCGTACACGCGCCTCGGCGCCGCGGGCACGCTGTCCACCCCGGAGGGCGACTTCGCCGTCACCGGCCAGGCGTGGATGGATCACCAGTGGGGCGACTTCGACATCCAGGCCTTCAAGGGCTGGGACTGGTGGAGCCTCCAATTCGCCGACGGGCACGAGATCATGCTGTTTCAGTTCACCGACTGGGCCGGCAAGCTCGCGAGCCAGGCCGGCACGATCGTCGACCCGGCGGGCAACCTCACCGAGCTCGACGGCATGGCCTCGTTCGAGGTCAAGAGCCTGCGCTCCTGGCCGAGCCCGCACACCGACGGCGTCTACCCGCTCGACTGGGATCTGGTCATCCCCGCGATGGACTGGAAGGTCGCCGTGCGCACCTCGGTCGACGACCAGGAGATGTACAACCTGGCGCAGAACTACTGGGAGGGGGAGACGACGCTGACCGGAGCGCGCGGCGGGACGGCGGTGAGCGGCGTCGGGTACACTGAGTTGACCGGCTACGCGACCGACCTCTCCGACCCGGTGAAGCCCTGAGCGCACGACCGACCTCTCCGACCCGGTGAAGCCCTGAGCGCACGACCGCCCCCTCCCCCTCGCCACCCCCGCGCGCTCGCCGCGCTCGCGCTGGTGCTCCTGGCCACCGCCTGCGGGAGCGAGCCGCCCCCGCGCGCGCACGCTGCGGCGCGCCCCCACGCGTCGGCCAAGGCTCCTCCCCCGCCGCGCACCGCCGCCTGGCTCTACGCCACGCGCGATCTGTCGGGCGGCAGCGAGTGTGACGAGGTCGCTCGCTGGATCGAGGGGGAGAAGGGCTGCCGCGCCGCGCTCTGCGTGCACGCGCGCGACCTCGCGCGCGACTGGACCGCGCGCTGCGCCCCGACCGCGCCCGCCCCGCGCGTCGATCGGGTGCGCGCCCTCGCGCGCCAGTACGCCGACGCCGCCGAGACGGAGCTGACCCACTGCGGCGAGGACGCCGAGCGCATCCGCCGCGACGGCTGCGGCGACGACCCGACCTGCCGCGTCACCGCCGAGCGCTGGGCCGCGCGCTGCGGCAAGACCGACGGCTCCCCGCTCGTGTTGCGGATGCTCGAGCGCAGCGTCGAGAGCCGCCTCTCGACGCCGGCGCGCGTGCGGCTCGACCCGCGCGACTGCGGCGCGCTCGAGGACGACCTCGCGCGCGGCGCGCGCTGCACCCAGCGCTTCGCGTGCGAGGACGCCCGCGACGCCGTCGCCGTCTACCGCCGCCGCTGCGAGGGGGACGAGCAGCCGCCGAGCCTGGTCGCAGCGCTGCACCAGCAGTCGATCGCGTCGGGAGCCGGCGCCGCGCCCGCGCCGCTGCGCATCGCTCCGCTCGAGACCAAGCTCGCGCCCACCGACGCGCCCGTCGTGCTCGTCGACGGGCTCGGGGCCGTGCTCTCGGCGTGCGACGAGCGCCCCGCCGACCTCGCGCGCTACCTCGAGACGCGCCGCGCGTGCAGCGCCGGCCACGTCGTGCTCGCGCGGGCGCTGCTCGCGAGCGACGGTCAGCTCGAGGTGCGCGTCGGCGCGCTCGACCACCCGGACGACGCGACGTTCGAGGCGCGCTTCCCCTCGCTGCGCGCCGCCGGCGAGGACGACGCGCGCGCACGCGCGGTCGCCGAGGCGGTGGGCGCGGAGCTCGAGGCCGCCGCCCAGCTCGCCGCCGCCCCCGCCACGCTCGGCGCAGCGGTCGCCGCGACCGTTCGCAGCGTCTCCGCCCACGAGCGCGCCATCGCGCGCGCGGGCACGCTGCGCTCGGCGCTCGCGGCCCACGACGCCGAGCTCGTGCCCG
>CAITLX010000828.1 GCA_903893335.1 uncultured delta proteobacterium
CCGAGCGCGCGGCGCTCGCGGTGCGCGCTGGGGGCGCCACGGGCCGCTCCGACGTCGGCGCGTGGCTCGCCGCCGAGCGCATGGTGGTCGACGTGCGCATCGACCGAGTCATGGCGCGCGCGGCGCTCGAGCACGCGCGCGTCGATCTGTACGCCGCGGCGGGCCACCCGCCCGCGGCCAACCCTGGCTCTCCCGTCTCCCGAAACGAGGTCTCCGATGTCCGCTGAGCCCCAGGCCCACGATCCCCACGCGCTGCGCGAGGGCAAGGAGGCGCCGCCGCGCGGCGTGCGCGCGATGGCGGCCGTCCGCTGGGCGCTGCTCGCGATCGCGCTCGGCGCGGCGGTGTGGACGACCGCGTCGTACGTGCAGCACGCTGCGGGCGAGCACGGCGCGTCGCACGGGACGCACTACCGCTGCCCGATGCACCCGCAGATCGTGGCCGACGCGCCTGGCTCGTGCCCCATCTGCCACATGTCGCTCGAGCCGGTCGCGGCCAACGCGCCGCCTCCGCAGGTCCCCGAGCCGCCCCCCGAGGCGTCGGCCGGCGTCCCCGCGCCGCCGCTGCCCGGCGACGTCGTCGCCGTGAGCGTCACGCTCGACCGCGCGCAGGCCATCGGCGTCCGGAGCGTCGCGGCCGTGGCGCGCGACGCGGCCCCCTCGCTGCGGGTCCCGGCCAGCGTCGTCGCCCCCGAGCAGGGCGCCTCCGAGGTGCACGTCCGCGCGCCGGGCTTCATCGAGCAGCTTCGCGTCGCCGAGACGGGCGTGCGGGTGCGGCGCGGCGACGAGATGCTTCGCCTCTACGCCCCCGACGTCTACCAGGCCGAGGTCGATCTGCTCGCGGCGCGCGGCTTCTCGGACGCGGGGCCCCTAGCGCCCGCGCGTCAGCGCCTCGAGCTGCTCGGCGTCGCCTCGTCCGTCATCGATCGCGTGCTCGCGAGCGGCACGCCCGAGCGCACGATCGCGATCGTCGCGCCCGCCGACGGCTGGGTCGTGCGCAAGCGCGCGACGCTCGGCGCCTACGTCGGCCCCGACGTGTCGCTCTACGATCTGGTCGACCTCTCGCACGTCTGGATCGAGGCCGACGTCGCCCCGCGCGACGCCCCGCGCGTGAGCCTCGGCGCGGTCGCGCGCTTCTCGCCGCGCACGCGCGCAGACGTCGTCGTCGAGGGGCACATCGACCGGCTGCTGCCGCAGCTCGACGACGGCTCGCGCCGCGTGCGCGTGCGCATGCGCGTGCCCAACCCGGCGCTCGCGCTGCGCCCGGGCGAGTACGGCGATCTCCAGATCGCGATGCCGGCCGCGCGGGTGCTCGTCGTGCCGCGCGACGCGGTCATCGACACCGGCCGCGCCATGTACGTGTTCATCGACGTCGGCGCGGGCGTCTACGCGCCGCGGTCGATCGTCTCGGCGGGCGGCGACGGCGAGTCGATCCTGGTCGCGGGAGGCCTCGCGCCCGGCGAGCGCGTCGTGGCCGCCGCGACGTTCCTCATCGACGCCGAGAGCCGTCTCGCCGCGTCCACGGGAGCGAAGACGCGATGATCGGGCGCATCATCGACTTCTGCGCGCGCCACCGCTGGGCGGTCATCGCCGCGTACGCGATCGCGGCCGTGTTCTCGGTGCTCGCGGCGCGCCGCGTCCCGCTCGACGCGATCCCCGATCTCTCGGACGCGCAGGTCATCGTCTTCACCGAGTGGCGCGGCCGCTCGCCGACGCTCGTCGAGGACCAGGTGACCTACCCCATCGCGAGCTCGCTGCTCGCGGCGCCGCGCGTGAAGGACGTCCGCGGCTACTCGATGCCCGGCATGTCGTTCGTGTACGTCGTGTTCGACGAGGGGACCGACCCGTACTGGGCGCGCTCGCGCGTCGTCGAGTACCTCGGCGGGCTGCGCGATCGGCTCCCGCCCGCCGCGACGACGACGCTGGGCCCCGACGCGACCGGCGTCGGCTGGGTCTTCGAGTACGCGCTGGTCGATCGCGCAGGTGGCCGCGACCTCGGCGAGCTGCGCGCGCTGCAGGACTACACGCTGCGCTACGCGCTCGAGAGCGTGCCGGGCGTGGCGCAGGTCGCGAGCATCGGAGGCTACGAGAAGCAGTGGCAGGTGACGCTCGACCCCGAGCGGATGCGCGGCCTGGGCGTCACCTTCGACGACGTCGCGCAGGCGGTGCGGCGCTCCAACGGCGAGTCGTCGGGGCGCGTCGTCGAGATGAGCGGGCGCGAGTCGTTCGTGCGCGGACGCGGCTTTCTGCGCGGGCCGGCCGACCTCGAGGAGGTCGCGGTGAAGACGACCCCGGGGGGCACGCCGACGCGCGTGCGCGACGTCGGCACGGTGCGCGTCGGCGCCGAGCCGCGCCGGGGCCTCGCCGAGCTCGGCGGCCAGGGCGAGACGGTGGGGGCCATCGTCGTCATGCGCCAGGGGGAGAACGCGCGCGACGTCATCTCGCGCGTGAAGGCTCGGCTCGCCGAGCTCGAACGCTCGCTGCCCGCCGGCGTCGAGGTCGTGACGACCTACGACCGGTCCGCGCTCATCGACCGCGCGATCGACACGCTGCGCCGCGCGCTCGGCGAGGAGATGATCGTCGTCAGCGCCGTCATCGCGCTCTTCCTCTTGCACTTCCGCAGCACGCTGCTGCCGGTCGTGTCGCTGCCGCTCGCGGTGCTGCTCGCGTTCGTGCCCATGTGGGCGTTCGGCGTGCCGGCCACGATCATGAGCCTCGGAGGCATCGCCATCGCGATCGGCGCGACGGTCGACGCCGAAATCGTCATGGTCGAGGCGTGCCACAAGAAGCTCGAGCACGCGCCGGCCGACCTCTCGCCGCGCGAGCGCGCGCGCCTGCTCGGCGAGGCGGCCAAGGAGGTGACGCCGGCGATCTTCTTCTCGCTGCTCATCATCGCCATCTCGTTCGTGCCCGTGTTCGGCCTCGGCGGTCAGGCCGGCCGGCTCTTCCGCCCGCTCGCCGCGACCAAGACGTTCGTCATGGCCGCCGCCGCGCTGCTCAGCATCACGCTCGCGCCGGCGCTGCGCGACCTCTTGCTGCGCGGCAAATTCCACAGCGAGGACCGCCACCCCGTCTCGCGCGTCGTACGCGCGGCGTACGAGCCCTTCGTCTACGTCGCGCTGCGTCGCCCCGTCACCACCATCGCCATCGGCGTGCTCGCGATCCTGTCGGCGGTGCCGCTCGCGATGCGGCTCGGCAGCGAGTTCATGCCCCCGCTCGACGAGGGCGACCTGCTCTACATGCCGACGACCTTCCCGGGCATCTCGATCGAGGAGGCCAAGCGCCAGCTTCAGCGGCAGGACGCCGCGATCGCCGCGTTCCCCGAGGTCGCGACGGTGTTCGGCAAGGTCGGCCGCGCCGAGACCGCCACCGACCCGGCGCCCCTCTCGATGGTCGAGACCATCGTGCAGCTCAAGCCGCGCTCGGCGTGGCCGCGCGTCACGCGCCCGCGCTTCTGGAGCGCCCGCGCGCCGGCCTTCGCGCGCCCGGTGCTCGCGCGCCTCTTCCCCGAAGAGGGGCCCGAGACGCACGACGAGCTCGTCGCGAAGCTCGACGGCGCGCTGCACCTGCCGGGCTGGACCAACGCGTTCACCTGGCCGATCAAGACGCGCATCGACATGCTCGCGACGGGCATCCGCACGCCTGTGGGCGTCAAGGTGTTCGGCAGCGACGTCGCCGAGATCGAGCGCGTGGGCTCGTCGCTCGAGGCCGTGCTCGGCCGCGTCTCGGGGGCGCGCAGCGTGCTCTACGAGCGCTCGTCGGGAGGCACCTACGTCGACATCGTGCCGCGGCGCGACGCGCTGGCCCGCTACGGCCTCGCCGTCGAGGATCTGTCGTCGGTCGTCGAGGGCGCCATCGGCGGCGAGCCCGTGACGACCGCGCTCGAGGGGCGGCGGCGCTACGGCGTGAGCCTGCGCTGGGGCGAGGCGTTTCGCGCGACGCCCGAGGCTCTGCGCGAGGTGCTCGTCTCGCTGCCCGGCGACGGCGCGCGGCGCGTCGCGCTCGATGAGCTCGCCGAGGTGAAGGTCGTCGAGGGGCCGCCGATGCTCAAGGACGAGGCCGGGCAGCTGGTCGGCTACGTCTACGTCGACCTCGACCCGTCGCGCGATCTCGGCGGCTGGGTCGAGGAGGCCAAGCGCGAGGTCGAGCGCGCCGAGGCGAGCGGCGAGGTCAAGCTCGCGCCCGGCACGTTCGTGCGGTGGACGGGGCAGTGGGAGCAGCTCGAGGAGATGCGCGCCCGCATGCGCTTCCTGTTGCCGCTGACGCTGCTCGCCGTCGTGCTCCTCCTGTGGCTGCAGTTTCGCAACTTCACCGAGGTGCTCATCGTGCTCGCGAGCGTGCCGTTCGCGCTCGTCGGCGCGGTGTGGATGCTCTACCTCCTCGACTACCGCGTCTCGACCGCGGTCTGGGTCGGCGTCATCGCGCTCATCGGCCTCGCGGCGCAGACGGGCGTCGTCATGATCGTCTACATCGACCACGCGTTCGTGCGGCGCCTGCGCGCGGGCAAGGTGCGCGATCTGGACGACATCATCTGGGCGCACATGGAGGGCACCGTTCAGCGCGTGCGCCCCAAGCTCATGACGGTGTCGACGATGCTCATCGGCCTGCTGCCGCTGCTCTGGTCGGAGGGCAGCGGAGCGGACGTGATGAAGCGCATCGCGGCGCCCATGGTGGGCGGGTTGCTGACGAGCGCGTTCCTCACGCTCGAGATCATCCCGGTCGTCTACACGTACTGGCGCTGGTCGCAGGTCAAGCGGGCGGCGCGCACGGGGCGCACCGTCGCCGACGTGTGTGGCATCGACCTCGGCGACGGCGACGAGGCGCCGCCGCCGCAGGCTCTCAGCGACGCACGGGGATGATCTGCACGCGGCGGGCCTCGCCCTCGCCGTCGCTCTTGGTCACGACGCCGGCGAACTTCGCGAGCGCCATGTGCACGACGCGGCGCTCCTTGGCGTTCATCGGCTCGAACGTGATGATCTTGCCCTCGTCGACGGCCTTCTGGCCGAGACGGTGCGCCATCGCGGCGAGCGTCTCGTCGCGGCGCTCCTGGTAGCCCTCGGCGTCGACGAGCACGTGGCGACGGCGCGCCTGCCCCGGGCGGTTGACCACGCGGTTGGCGAGGTACTGCAGCGCGCCGAGCACGAGGCCCTTCTTGCCGATGATGCGGCCGCTGTCCTCGCCCTCGATCTCGAGGCGGACCTCGTCGGGCGAGTCGCCCTCCTCGGGCTCGAGGAGATCGACGTGGGCGTCCATGCCCATCTGCGCGAGGACGTCGGCGACGAAGCCGAGCGCCTTGTCGGCGGTGCCGTCGTCGTAGGCCGAGACGACCTCTGCTCCAGCGGCGGCGGGCTTGGCCGCTGCGTCTCCGGTGTCGAGCTCGCGATCGGTGGGGTCGGTGGACACGGTCGTCATCCTTTCCGCTTCTGGTCCGCGGTCTTGTCGCGGACCTCGATGCGCGCCGGCGCTGCTGCCGGAGCGATACGTTCGACGGCCTGCTGCTGCACGATGCCCAAGATCGAGTTGGTGAGCATGTACACGCCGAGGCCCGAGGGGAGAAATAGCATCATGGCCGTGAACATCGCGGGCATGAAGTAGAGCATCATCTTCTGCTGAGCGGGGTCGGCCTGCTGGGGCATCATCCGCTGCTGCACCATGCTCACCGCGCCGATGACGACGGGCAGCACGAAGTAGGGGTCGGGCGCCGAGAGGTCGCGAAACCAGAGAAACGGCGTGTGGTACAGCTCGACCGCCGTCTGCAGCGTCGTGTAGAGCGCCCACCAGACGGGGAGCTGCACGAGCACGGGCAGGCATCCGCCGAACGGGTTCACGCCGTTCTTGCGGTAGGCCTCCATCATGGCGACCTGCTTCTGCTGCGCGTCGTCGGCGAACTTCGCGTTGATCGCGTCGATCTCCGGCTTGAGCGCGCGCATCGCGAGGGTGCTCTTGATCTGCTTCCAGGTCAGCGGGAAGAGCAGCACCTTCACGCACAGCGTGAGCACGATGATCGACACGCCCCAGTTGCCGACGACGCCGTGCACCTTGGTGAGGAAGCCGACGAGCACCTTGGCGATGACCGCGAAGCGGCCGAGGTCGATGATCTCGGCGAGGTGGTGCTGCCCGCCCGCCGCCGCGGCGAGCGCGGTGCGGTCCTTCGGGCCGAAGTAGCCGAGCACCTCGTACGAGGCCTTCTCGTGCGCGCCGAGCTCGCGCAGCGGCCAGACGAGCCGCGAGCGGTACATCGCGCCGGCGTTCGGGTCGTCCTTCTTGTCGGGGTAGCGCTCGTGGAACCAGCGCTCCTCGATCTGCAGCGCGCACGCGGCGGGCCCGCCCGCGAGGGGCACGAGCGCCTGCGCGAAGTAGGCGTTGGTGGTCGCCGCGAAGTCGACCGAGCCGTCGTGCACCCGCCAGCCGGACTGGAACTCGGGCTTGCCGAAGTCCTTGGGGGAGAAGTCGCCCGGGCCGCGCTTCTCGAGCTTGCCGCCGTCGAGGCCGCAGGCCACCTCGCTGGCGAAGGGCGACTGCCGGCCGAGCTTGGAGTCGGTCTCGGCGTTGGTGCGCCACGAGGTGTTCTCGACGCCGAGGCGGTGGCGGAGCTTCTGGTCGGTGAGGTTCTCCACCTCGGTGGTGACGACGAGCTCGAACGGGCCGTCGCCGGCGCGGACCGTCTTGGTCAGGCGCGTGCGGTCGTCGGCGAAGGTGAAGACGCAGCGGCGACCGTCGGAGGAGGCGAGCGTCCAGTCGGCGACGTCCTCGCGCACCTGCGCGTCGTCGCCCGTGAGCCCCATGGCGCGGAAATCGGTGCGCAGCGTGAAGCGGTCGGGCGCCTCGCCCGGCACGCTCATCAGCTCGAGCGGCTTGCCCGCGTCGGTGTAGCGCTCGTCGCCCGTGAGCCAGAAGTCGACCAGCGCCGCGCCGCGCGCCGAGAAAGCCGCGTGGTAGCGCTTGCTCTCGATCTCGCACTTGGCGGGGGGCTCGACGCCGACCCGGTAGACCTGCGTCTCGGTGCGTCCCACGCCGATGGGCTGAAGCTCGGGCTCTTTCGAGCCGAGCAGCTTCGGTACGTAGGTCCACGCGAAGAAGACCGCGAGGCCGATCAGTATCCAGCGCCAGACGCCGCCCTGTTCCATGCCTGCTCGAAATTCAGCGCTCTGCCCGAACCGCGGCGGTGTGCGCCGGGGGCGGAGGGTCGAAACCGCCCGGGTGAAGCGGGCTGCACTTACACACGCGTGCGACCGAAAGCAAGGAGCCCCGGACGAGCCCGTGGGTCGAGAGGGCCGTCGCCGCGTAGCGCGAGCACGACGGCTCGAACCGGCAGACGGGGCCCAGCAGCGGCGAGATGAGCCGCTGGTAGAGGTGGATGAGGGCGATGAGCAGCCGCGTGATCACGGGCGGCTCCGCTTGATGCGCGGCGCGGGAGGGCCGCCGGTGCGGGGGGTGTGCGGCGCGGCCGCGAGCCGGGGCGCGGCCGACACGAGCTCGCGCGTGACCGAGCGGAGGTCGGCCTCGACGGCCCGATCGCGCGCGACCACGACCCAGTCGGCGCCTGCGGGCACGAGCGCTAGCTGGCGGCGGAAGGCCTCGCGCAGCAGGCGCTTGATGCGGTTGCGCACGACCGCGCCGCCCACCTTGCGCGTCACGGTGACGCCCAGGCGACCGGGCGCCTCGTCGTTGCGGTGGCGCGTGAGCCAGACGAACGCAGGCGACGTCACGCGATGGCCTCCGGTCTGGACCGCCACGAAATCGCTGCGCTTTCGGACGCGACGCGCGCGCGGCAGACCCTGAGGGAGTGGCGCGCGCGGCATCGAGGACTACACCCGCGCTCGCCGCGCGGGCATCGACTTACTTCTCGTAGGTCGTGACGGCGAGGCGCCAGCGCCCCTTGCGACGACGGTTCGAGAGTACCTTCTGTCCGCCCGCCGACTTCATGCGGGCGCGGAACCCGTGCGTGCGGAGGCGGCGGGTGTTGTGCGGCTGGAACGTGCGCTTCATGACGGGGTCCTCGGATCGCCTCGGGGCGCGAAGGGGGCGGTAAACAACCACGCCCCGGGCGACTGGTCAAGGGGGGCGCCGCCCCTCACAGGTAATTGGGCCGCACCGGGGGCCTCTCGGGTACGATCCACCGCCAATCGATGAAGGTCCGTACGCGAACCCACGCCGGCAGGGGGCTCCGGCTCGCGCTGGCCGCGGCTCTGACGACGCTCGGCGTCGCCGCCCCGGCGCGAGCGCAGCAGAAGACCTTCTACCTCGATCGCCTCGAGATGGGGGGCGCGCCCGACGACGCGCTCGGCATCCCGCGGCTCTCGGCGAGCACGGACCTGCGCGTGTTCGCGCAGGGCGCGTTCGGCTTCTCGTACAACCCGCTGCGCTCCACCACCGTGGCGCCGTCGGGCAGCGATCTCTCGCGCCAGCCCAACCCGGTGACCTCGCAGGTCATCAACTACCTGAGCGGGGGCTTCGAGGTCGGCGAGCGGTTCGCGGTCGTGGGCGTGCTGCCGATCGCCCTCTACGAGACGGGCTCCGACCCCGGGCCGATCGCCCGCGGCGTCGCGCTCTCGAGGGCCGCGGCGCACGATCTCCGCATCGACGCGCGCGTGCTCGCGCTCGGCTCGGACGCGGGGCGCTTCCGCCTCGGCGTCATCGGCTCGATGTACGCGCCGACGGGCAACGCATACTCGTACGGCAGCGACGGCGGCATCCACGGCTCGGTCGCGATCGCGGCCGAGGGGCGTCCGGGCGGGCTGCTGCTGCTCACCAACGTCGGCGTCCACCTCCGCCCTCCGTCGTCGATGGGTCAGCTCGCGATCGGCGACGAGCTTCGCGTCGCCGCCGGACTCTTCGTTCCCATGCGCGAGGACCGCACGCGGGTCGGCGTCGAGGTCTTCGCCTCGACCGGGCTCGGGTCGCCGCACGACGCGACGGGCGCCGCCCCCTCCACGTTCCTGTCGCTGCGCAACACCCCGGCCGAGTGGCTCGCCGAGGCGCGCTTCGCGCTCGACGACAAGCGCATGAGCTGGCTGATCTTCGGCGGAGGCACGCGCCTCGACCCGGGCTACGGCGCCCCCGACGTGCGGGTCGTGGCGGGCATCGGCGCAGCGCTCAGCACCGCCGACGCCGCTCCGGCGCCGGTTCGTCAGCGCCACGCGCCCGCCAAGCCGTACGAGGGGCCGGCCGACGCCGACCACGACGGTATCCCGGACGAGACCGACCTCTGCCCGAACGTCGCCGAGGATCGCGAGCAGCCCGAGCCGAACGACGGCTGCCCGAGGCCGCAGGACCGCGACCACGACGGCATCGTCGACGACCGCGACCGCTGCCCCGACCTCGCCGAGGACCTCGACGGCTTCGAGGACCACGACGGCTGCCCCGACGTGGACGTCGACGGCGACGGCGTGCCGGACGAGGCCGACGCGTGCCCGACCGAGCCAGGCGCGGCGAGCGACGATCCGGGCCAGAGCGGGTGCCCGCAGCGGCTGGTGCAGCGCGTCGTCGGCTCCGACGAGATCCGGATCAAGCAGCAGATCGAGTTCGACCTCGGTCGCGCGACCATCCGGCCGGTGAGCGCCCCGGTGCTCGACGAGATCGCGAAGCTGCTCGCGTCGACGCCTGCCCTGGCGCACGTCCGCGTCGAGGGGCACACCGACGACCGCGGCAAGGCCGCGAGCAACCAGAAGCTGAGCCAGCAGCGCGCCGAGGCCGTCGTCGCGTGGCTCGTCGCGCACGGCATCGATGCGTCTCGGCTCGAGGCGCAGGGCCTCGGCTCCACGCGCCCGCTCGTGGCCGAGAAGACGGACGCCGCGCGCAAGAAGAACCGCCGCGTCGAGCTGCACGTCGTCGAGCAAGCCGACTGACGCGACCGGACGCTCGCGGCCGGTCAGCGCACGCGCGGCGCGAGCAGCGCGCTCGTGACGGCGAGCAGGCCCGCCGCCGCGGCGCCCCAGAGGCAGGTGCGCGCGAGCGCGTCCTCGCCGTGCAGGTGCAGCGCGAGCGCGGCGAAGCCGGCGGCGACGCCGACGAAGGTGAGCACGGCCTGTCGCGCGGCGGAGTAGAGCAGCCGCATGCCCTCGGGCAGCCCGCGCACGCGCACCTCGAGCTCGCCGC
>CAITLX010000829.1 GCA_903893335.1 uncultured delta proteobacterium
CCCGTCAATCGACGTCACGCCACCGCCGGTGGCGCGGTCGTCGGTGAGCGCGACCTGCGTGCGCGACGCGCTGCATGCTGAGCTCATCTGCATGCCGTGTCCGACGTCGGTCACGCGTCGCTTCCCCGTCTCGACATCGATCCCGATGACTCCGCTGCTGTCCATGCAAACCAGCGACACCTCGCCCACGCACCAGCCCCACTCGCACTCTGGAACACCGCCCATTAGGACGACATCCCCAGTTGCAAGATCACGTCGCGCTAGTCCGACACCGTCCATTGTCCAGAACGCATACTTGCGATTGACGCCGGCGTAGGCCACCTCTCCGGACGTGTCAGAGGAATCCGTCCACAGGATCTTCCGCTCCCCCGTTACGACGTTCATCAAGACAATGTCGATTGGAGGTTTCGCCCAGCCCTCTCCCGACCGGAAGACGACGTAGGCCCCGTCGGTCGACAAGTAGGCGAACAGCGTCTGCTCACCCGGTTCACTGATCACGCGCGCGACGGTGTCGCCGGCTCGGCGACGGAGCAACTCCACTGCGCCATCCACGGCCGCGGAAGGCGCAACGGACGCTACGAACCAACGAGGATCGATCCTGTCGAAGATCCACGAGCAACCACCCCCACAATCCTCCACGGGAACGTCGGTCTTCTGCGGCCACACTCGCTCCGCGGTCAGGTGCCAGACCGGATCCCACGCGGGCAGTACGCCGTGCGGCGTCCAGCCGGGGTTCACGCTTCCGCCCGCGTCGCTGGGAGCGGCTTCGCTCCCCGCGTCGGCCACACCGTCGGCGGTGGTCGGCGCGCTGCATGCCGCACAGAGCATCGCGGCGGCGAGGGCTGCCCACGCACCGCCGACCGACCGGCAATGCCAGCGCGTCATGGGGGCAGGGTAGGCTTCGTCACGCGCGAGGCGCAATCGCCCCGCGGAGGCTCCTCGCCCACGCGCCCCGTTCGCGCTCAGCGCGCGACGACGTGGTCGAGCTGGCCGACGCGGCGCAGCGCGAAATAGCTGGGCGTCGAGACGGGCACGCCGGCGACGTCGAGGTACGACCAGCCGAGCAGGTGCTCGACCGAGCCGGGCTCGAGCGCGACGATGGGGTCGCGCAGCGCGCCGAGCGGATCGAGCGCGCCGCGCGCGCCGAACTTGTAGTCGAGCATCAGCCCCGGGCCGCACGGCTTCGGCGGCGTGTAGCCCTCCATCGGCGCGACGCGGTAGTGGCCGAAGGTGACGCGCTCGCCTGCCTCGACGAGCGGCACGCAGGGCGCGCCCACGCCGTTCTGCGCGAGGCGCACGTTCCACCCGCGAAGCTCGCCGGTCGCCGGGTCGCGGTGGAACACCTTCTGGAACTTCTTCCACGTGAGCCGCTCGATCCAGCCGGGCAACCCGAGGCTCGTGCCCTCGTAGGCGCTGTCGTCGAGCGCGGCGGGGTCGATGGCGTGGCCCGCGGCGAGCGCGGCGGCGAGGCCGGCGCGCGGCATCGCGAGGAGCGCTTCGAGCGAGGGCATGCGCGTGGGGAGCGCCGGCGTCAGGGCTCGCGGTAGAAGCGGGGCACGCGGCGCGAGACGTGCGTGAGCACCTCCCACGGGATCGACGACGTGAGCCCGGCGATCTCGAGGGCGGTGATGGCGTCGCGGCCGAGCGGGCCCTCTTGCTGGCCGAGCACGACGACCTCGTCGCGCACCGAGACGCCCTCGTGGTCGGTCACGTCGATCATCGTCAGGTCCATCGACACCGCGCCGACGATGCGCGCGCGCCGCCCGCGCACGAGCACGTCGCCGCGGTTGGAGAGGTCGCGGTGCAGGCCGTCGGCGTAGCCCATGGGCACGGTGGCGATGCGGCTCGGGCGCTCGGCGCGCCACGTCCAGCCGTAGCCGAGCGACTCGCCGGCCACGAGATCGCGCAGCGCGACGACCTCGCTGCGCACCTTCATGACGGGGCGAAGCTCGATGCCGGCCCCCTCGCAGGGGGCGACGCCGAAGAGCGCGATGCCGGGGCGAACGACGTCGAGGCGCGAGCCGGGGCTGCGCAGCAGCGCGGCGCTGTTGGCGGCGTGCAGCACCTTCGGGTCGAAGCCGGCCTCGCGCACGACGCGCGTGGCCTCGGTGAAGCGTGCGAGCTGCTCGTCGACCGCGCCGAGGTCGGTGGCGTCGGCGCAGGCCAGGTGGGTCATCAGGCCGTCGAGGCGCACCTCGGGGTGGCGCCCGAGCGCGGCGAGCAGCGCGGGAAGCTCGGCGGGGGTGCAGCCGAGGCGCCCCATGCCGGTGTCGATCTTGAGGTGGAGCCCGACCGGCTCGGACGAGGCGAAGCGCACCTCGCGCGCGAGCGCCTCGATCTGCCCGACGTCGTAGACGACGGGCACGAGGTCGCGGGCGAGGATCTCGCCCCAGGCCTGGCCGTAGTAGCCGCCCATGACGAGCAGCGGCACGCGGATGCCGGCGTCGCGAAGCTCGATGGCCTCCTCGAGCAGGGCCACGCACATGCCGTCGATGCCGGCGCGCTCGAGCGTGCGGGCGACCGCGGGGGCGCCGTGGCCGTAGGCGTCGGCCTTGAGCACGCCCCAGACGCGGGCGCCCTGCGCGGCGCGCTGCACGACCCGCAGGTTGTGGCGGAGCGCGGCGAGGTTGACCTCGGCGCGCGTCGGTCGGACGGCGTCGGCGGGCGTGGCGCGCCGGGGGCGCAGCACGCGAGGCAGCGGCGTCGCCAGCGGAGAGCCAGGTTGCGCGGGCTGCGTCTTCACGGCCATTTCCGTTATCCGAGTGGCGGCGCCGGGGTCAAGAAACGCGGCTCGCCCGCCGTGGCGCGGCGAGCCATCAGAAGCACCCGCGCATGCACTGGCGGTAGCGGTCGTCGCACGCCGCCGCGCACGCGGGGCTGCCGCACGCGGGGCCGCACGATCGCCA
>CAITLX010000830.1 GCA_903893335.1 uncultured delta proteobacterium
CAGCCGCGCCCGCCGCCGGCGCGAAGCCCGGCGAGAAGGCCGACGCGAAGGGGGGCGCGGACGTGCTCACGCCCACCGAGATGGCCGCGCACCCCGATCGCATCCCGAGCGGGCTCGTCGACTTCGCGATGGAAGAGGGCGATCTCTCGGACCTCATCACGCTGGTCAGCGACATCACGGGCAAGCGCTTCGTGTTCGGCAGCAAGGTCCGCAGCATCAAGATCAACGTCTACGCGCCGAAGAAGCAGCGGATCTCGGTCGCGGAGGTCTACCAGGTCTTCCTCTCGATCCTCGAGACCAACGGCCTCACGGTCATCCCGCACGGCAAGTTCCTGAAGATCGTCGAGACGGCCGGTGTCTCGTCGCAGACGACGCCGATCTACGGCGCCGGCCAGCCGGTGCCCGCCGACGATCGCTACGTCACGCGGCTCTACCGGCTCGGGCACATCGGCGCCGACGAGGTCGCGACGCTGCTCGGCAAGTTCAAGAGCAAGGACGGCGACGTCTCGGTCTACGCGCCGGGCAACCTGCTCATCGTCACCGACACGGCGGCCAACATCCGCCGCATGCTCGAGCTCGTCGAGGAGGTCGACGTCGGCGGCGCGGGCGACCAGGTGTGGGTCGAGCCGATCCACTACGGCGGCGCGGGCGAGATCGCGACCAAGCTCAACGACATCTTCGACGTGAAGGCGCAGGCCTCGGCCGCGCCGGGCAAGCCCCCCGCAGCGGGCGCTGCGGCCGCTGGCGGCTCCTCGGCGACGCCGGGCGAGACGCGCATCACCAAGATCATCGCCGACGACCGCACCAACTCGCTCATCATCGTCGCGACCGAGCGCGCCTACCTGCGCATGCTCGAGCTCGTGCGCCGCCTCGACGTCCCGCAGTCCGGCGAGGGCGAGATCCACGTGCTGCCGCTGCAGCACGCGATGGCCGAGGAGCTCGCGACCACGCTCAACACCATCCTCGGCGGCGCGGGCGCGAGCTCCGCGCCCAAGCCGGCCGCGGCGCCGGGCGCGCCGGGCAGCATCCCCTCGGGCATCTTCGAGGGCGCCATCCGCGTCACGGCCGACAAGGCGACCAACGCGCTCGTCATCACGTCGTCGCTGCGCGACTACGCGTCGCTGCGCAACGTCATCGACAAGCTCGACATGCCGCGGCGCCAGGTCTTCATCGAGGCGGTCATCATGGACCTCTCGATCGACCACTCGACCAAGCTCGGGCTCAACTACCACGCAGGCGCGGCGCCCGACCTCGGCGGCGGCTCGAACAGCCTCGTGTACGGCGGCCTCAACCCGCTCAACTCCATCCTGCTGCCGAGCCCCGATCAGCTCCAGGGCCTCGCGCTCGGCGTGCGCGGCCCGGGCCTCGACGGCTCGACCAACCTGCTCGGCACCGGCCTCACGGTCCCGGCGTTCGGCGTGGTGCTCAACGCGCTCGCGTCGAGCGGCGACGCCAACGTGCTCGCCACGCCGCACATCATCGCGACCGACAACGTCGCGGCCGAGATCAACGTCGGCGAGAACATCCCGCTGCAGACGAACGTCGGCGGCGGCATGGGCGGCATGCCCGGCATCCCGGGGGCGGGCGCCGCGGCGACCGCCGGGCTCGGCGCGCTCGGCATGGGCGGCCTCGGGTTCGGCGGCGGCTTCGCCGCGCCGCGCCAGGACGTCGGCACGAAGATCAAGGTCGTGCCCCACATGAACGACTCCAACGAGGTGCGCCTCGAGCTGACCGAGGAGATCAGCGAGCGCGGCGCCTCGTCGGGCGCGCTCGGCGTCGTGTCGATCACCAAGCGCAACGCGCAGACGACCGTCGTCGTGCAGGACCAGCAGACGGTCGTCATCGGCGGCCTCATGCGCGACGCGGTCACGTCGAGCGAGACGAAGGTCCCCGTGCTCGGCGACATCCCCGTGCTCGGCTTCCTGTTTCGCAGCTCCAACAGCGCGACGCGCAAGACCAACCTCCTGCTCGTGCTCACGCCGTACGTCATCCGCGACCAGGGCGATCTGCGCGCGATCTTCGAGCGCAAGATGCAGGAACGCCAGGAGTTCCTCGACCGCTACTTCGTCTTCAGCGACCAGAAGAACTACGAGCCGCCGCGCGATTTCTCGCGCACCAACGGCCTGGTCGAGGACATCCGGCAGACGTACCTCAACATCGCCGAGCGCAAGCGCCTCGAGGACGACACGCGGCCCAAGCAGGTGCGCTCGCACGAGCCCGGTCAGCCCATCGAGATGCCGGTCGCTCCGCGCTCGGGCGCGGCCGCGCCGTCGCCGGCGGGCAACCCGCCGCCGCCCGTTCCCGGCGGCATGATCGAGCGCGCCCCCGGGCCGCCGGTCATCGTCCACCCGGTCAACCGCGCCGTGAACGTCGAGCGGTCCGAGTAGGGGCGGGCGCCGTGGCCGACGAGCAGTTCCTGGGCGAGATCCTCGTTCGCCGCGGCTTACTGTCCGACGAGCGGCTGCGGCCGCTGCTCGGCGGGCCGCGCGATCGCGGGCTCATCGAGACGCTCGTCCTGCAGAACGTCGTGGACGCGGCCGACATCGCCCGCGCGTTCGCCGCCGAGTGCGAGCTGCCCTTCGTCGCGCGCGTCGAGGCCGACGCGGTGCCGCCGGCGCTCGCAGGCAAGCTCCCCATCACCTACGCCAAGGCGCGCAAGGTGCTGGTCGTCGCCGAGTCCGACGCTCAGGTCGACATCGTCTGCGCCGATCCGTTCGACACCGTCACGCTCGACGACGTGCGCGCGATGTTCGGCAAGCCCGTCTCGGTGTCGGTCGCCTCCGCCGAGAACGTCGTCGAGGCGATCAACCGCGTCTACGAGCGCAAGGAGGGGGGCGGCGGCGAGCTCGAGTCCGACGGCGGCTCCGGCGAGGAGGAGCTTCAGGACATCCTCGACTCGGACGACGACGCGCCCATCATCCGCTGGGTCAACGGCCTGTTCGCCCAGGGCGTCAAGGAGCGCGCGAGCGACATCCACATCGAGCCCGAGGAGAAGGAGGTCCTCGTCCGCTACCGCATCGACGGCGAGCTGTACGTCGCCAAGCGCGCGAACAAGCAGTTCATGAGCTCCATCGTGGCGCGCGTGAAGATCATGGCCGGGCTCAACATCGCCGAGAAGCGCCTGCCGCAGGACGGCCGCATCTCGCTCAAGATCGCCGGCAAGAGCATCGACGTGCGCGTGAGCACGATCCCGACCAGCCGCGGCTTCGAGCGCATCGTCATGCGCATCCTGCTCAAGACCAACGTGCTGCTCGACCTGACCGATCTCGGCTTCTCGGCGCGCGACTACGCGCTGATGGACAGCCTCATCGTCCGGCCCGACGGCATCATCCTCGTCACGGGCCCGACCGGCAGCGGCAAGACGACGACGCTGTACGCGTGCCTCAACAAGATCAACCGACCGAACCTCAACATCCTCACCGCCGAGGATCCGGTCGAGTACGAGATCGGCGGCATCCACCAGGTCCACGTGCAGCCGAAGATCGGCCTCACGTTCGCCAACGCGCTGCGCGCGTTCCTCCGGCAGGACCCGGACGTCATCATGGTCGGCGAGATCCGCGACAAGGAGACGGCGGAGATCGCGATCCACGCGTCGCTCACCGGTCACCTCGTGCTCTCGACCATCCACACCAACGACGCGGCCGGCGCCGTCACGCGCCTGGTCGAGATGGAGATCGAGCCCTTCCTCGTGCGCTCGTCGGTCATCGGCATCCTCGCGCAGCGCCTGGTGCGCATGCTGTGCAAGGAGTGCAAGGAGGCCTACACGCCGAGCCACTTCGAGCTTCGTCAGCTCGGCATCGACGCCGAGCGCGTCGCGTGGCGCAAGGCCCGCAAGCTCAGCCCGCGCTACATGGTGCCCGGCGTGCCCTACGAGCCCGCCGCGCCGGCCGAGGGCAAGCCGCTCATCTTCTACCGCGCCAAGGGCTGCGAGGCGTGCCTCGACACCGGCTACACGGGGCGACGCGGCATCTACGAGCTGCTCATGATCGAGGACGCCGTCGGCTCGCTCATCCTCAAGAGCTCGGACGCGCAGACGCTCAAGCGCACCGCGGTCGACCAGGGCATGGACACGCTGCGCGACGACGGCGCGCGCAAGGTGCTCGAGGGGCTCACCACCGTCGAAGAGGTGCTCGCCGCGACGCAGGAAGACGTCGCCGTGGAGTAACGCGATGGCCGTCTTCGACTTTCGCGGCATCACCATCGCCACCGGCAAGTCGGTCCGCGGCGTGCGCGACGCCGAGAACGCGAAGGCGCTGCGCGCCCTCTTGCGCCGCGACGGCGTGCTGCTCACGCTCGCGACCGAGGAGGCCGCGGGCAAGGCGACCAAGAAGCGCGACCTCGACCTGCTCAAGTGGATGCGCCGCGTCTCGACCGGCGACGTCGCGACGATGACCCGGCAGATGGCGACGCTGGTTCGCGCGGGCATCCCGCTCGTCGACGCCATCGGCGCGCTGGTCGATCAGGTCGAGAAGGAGGACATGCGCGCGATCCTCACGCATGTCCGCGAGAAGCTCAACGAGGGCACGAGCTTCGCCAAGACGCTCGAGCAGCACCCGCGCGCGTTCCCGCCGCTCTACGTCAACATGGTCGCCGCCGGCGAGGCGTCGGGCACCCTCGAGCAGGTGCTCGAGCGGCTCGCCGAGTTCATGGAGGCGCAGGCGCGCCTCAAGGGCAAGGTCGGCGCCGCGCTCGCGTACCCCGCGCTGATGCTCATCATCGGCACCGTGCTCATCAGCGTGCTGATGGTCGTCGTCGTGCCGAAGGTCACCGCCATCTTCGACAGCCTCGAGCGCGCGCTGCCCTGGTACACGCAGACGCTCATCTTCGTGTCGACGACGATGGCCGCCTACTGGTGGCTCGGGGTCATCGCGCTGGTCGCCGGGGGCTGGTTCTTCCGCAGGTGGAAGGCGACGCCCGCCGGGCTCATGCAGTGGGACTCGCTGCTCCTGCGCCTGCCCGTCTTCGGCGTGCTGCTGCGCATGCTCGCGGTGGCGCGCTTCGCGCGCACGCTCGCGACGCTGCTGGCCTCGGGCGTGCCGCTGCTCAAGGCCATGGAGATCGTGCGCAACGTGCTGGGCAACGCGCTGCTCGAGAAGGTCGTCGTCGAGGCCACGACCTCGATCCGCGAGGGCGAGAGCATCGCCGAGCCGCTGCGGCGCAGCGGGCAGTTTCCGCCGATCGTCACGCACATGATCGCGGTCGGCGAGCGCAGCGGTCAGCTCGAGCAGATGCTCGAGAGCGTCGCGGGCTCGTACGACAACCTGGTCGAGACGCGCGTGCAGATGCTGACCAGCCTGCTCGAGCCGCTGATGATCGTGTTCATGGGGGGCGCCGTCGGGTTCATCGCGTTCTCGATCCTGATGCCGCTCATCCAGATGAACGACTTCGTGCAGTGAGGGCGCGATGCGGCAACGACGCGGCGAACGAACGGTGCACCTGCCCTGGGAGCGGCGGGGAGGGCTCGTGCGGCGCCTCGGGCTCGACCGCCTGCGCCCGCTGCTGCTCGCGCTCGCGGCGGCCTCGTTCGTGCTGCTCCTGGTCGTGCGCGAGCGGCACGCGACCGCTGGCCGCGCGACGCGCGCGGCGCTGCTCGGGGCGCGCCGCGGCCTCGACGCGTACCGCGCCGACCACGGCGGCAAGTGCCCCGCGCGCCTCGACGATCTGCGCCGAGCGGGCTACCTCGCGTCCGCCCCGCTCGACGCGTGGGGCAGGTCGCTGCGCCTCGTCTGCCCGGGCCGCAAGGACCCGCAGGGCTACGACCTGAGCTCGGACGGGCCCGACGGTGAGCCCGGCGGCCTCGATCGCATCGAATGAACGAAACCTGAGAGAGAACGCCATGGACAACACCCTCGCATTCGCACGCTCGGCTCGCCGCGCCGCCGCCCGCGGCGTCACGCTCGTCGAGGTCCTCATCGTCGTCGCCATCCTCAGCCTCATCGCGGGAGGCGTCGCCGTCGCAGCGTTCAGCCAGCTCGCCAAGGCTCGCATCGAGACCACCGAGCAGAACGCGCGCGAGGTGCGCAACGCGGTCAACCGCTGGCGCATGAAGAACACCGACGGCTGCCCGTCGGTGTCGCAGCTCGTCGCCGACAAGGAGATCGACAGCGCGTCGAAGACCGAGGACGCCTGGGGGCAGCCCTTCAAGATCGCGTGCACCGAGGACGACGTGATGGTCGCCTCGGCCGGGCCCGACAAGAAGGACGGCTCGCAGGACGACATTCGCGTGCCCAAGGGGGGCCTCGGGGGGAAGTGAGCGCAGCCGCCGCCGCGATCCGCTCGACGCACGCGTGCGTCGCGCGCTCCGAGCGGCGGGGCGAGCGCGGGCTCACGCTCGTCGAGGTCATCGTGACGGTCGCGATCATCGCGCTGATGACGACCGCCGTGGCGTTCGGTTCGGGAGCGGTCGCCAACGCGCGCGTGCGCAGCTCGACCTCGATGATCGCGGGCGCCATCCGCGTGGCCTACGGGCGCGCGAGCGCGACCTCGAAGTCGCAGCGGCTCGTGTTCGACCTCGACCACGCGCGCGTCATCCTCGAGGAGTCGGCGGGCGCGGTGCTCGTGCGCAAGAACGACGCAGCCGGCGGCGCCGAGGCGGCGACCGCCGAGGAGCGCGAGGCGATAGCTCAGGCCGACCGCATCACCAAGGGGCCGCGCGCGCCGCGCGCGCGCTTCAACCCGGTGAAGGCCGTGGGCTTCGAGGTGCCCGACACGAACGGGGGCAGGCCGCTCGGTCGGGGCGTGAAGTTTCGCCGCGTCGAGACGGGCCACAGCCCCGAGGGGCAGACGACGGGGCGGGCCTACCTCTACTTCTGGCCCGGCGGGCGCACCGAGCGCGCGGTCATCCAGGTCGAGGCGGCGTCGGCCGAGCGCCCCGAGGACGCGATGACGCTCGTCGTCTCGCCGCTGACGGGCAAGGTCCGCGTGCTGGCCGGCGCGCGGTCGCTCGACCCGCCGCGCGACGACGGCACGAGCAGCGAGCGCGACGAGAGGGCGCCATGAGCGCGCGCGCGCGCGGCTTCACGCTGCTCGAGGTCATGGTCGCGGTCGCGATCCTCGGGCTGTCGCTCACCGTCATCCTCTCGGCGCAGGCGGGCCTGTACGCGAGCGGCGGGTACGCGCAGCACCTGAGCCTCGCGACGGGGCTCGCGCGCTGCCGCATGAGCGAGCTCGAGGAGCGCCTGCTCAAGCTCGGCTACCCGGAGCTCGAGGAGCACGACGAGGGCGTCTGCTGCGGCGACGAGTCGCGCGGCGACATGAAGTGCACCTGGGACATCGTGAAGATCGAGCTCCCGGCAGCGTCGACCAACGACCCGCTCGCGTCGCTCACCGGCGGCGGTGGGTTCGGCGACGGCGGGCCGCTCGGCGGCGGCTCGGCGACCTCGGGCGCACCGTCGCAGGCTGCCGGCGGGCTCGGCCCGCTCGGGGCGCTGGTCGGCGCGGCGTCCAACCCCGCGTCCATCGGCAGCATCACCGACGGCGGCCTGTCGAACCTCTCGGGCGCGCTCGCGGCCGGGGCGGCGGGCGGCACCTCGGCGCTCGCGCCGCTCGTGATGGGCTTCGTCTACCCGCAGCTCAAGCCGATGCTCGAGGCGAGCATCCGCAAGGTCACCGTGAAGGTGGTCTGGCGCGAGGGGGTGCGCTCGCGCGAGCTCGTGCTCACGCAGTACCTGACCAACCCGACGCGCGGCGGCCTGCTGCCCGGGGCCGGCACCGCGGCGCCCGGCGTGTCCGGGGCGCCGGTCGGCGGAGCGTTCGGAGGCCCCGGGGGCGTCGTCGGGCCGGCCACGCCGGGCGTCGGAGGGGTGCGCCCGTGACCCGCCGCACGCGCGCGCGCGCCTTCACGCTGCTCGAGGTCATGGTGGCCATCGGCGTGCTCGCGCTGCTCTCCACGCTCATCTACGGCGCGTTCGACGGGCTGGCGCGTGGCAAGAAGTCGTTTGCGCGTATCCACGACCGCTACCACGAGGGGCGCGCGGCGCTGCAGCGCATCGCGACCGAGGTGTCGTCGGCGTTCCTCACGACCCACCAGCCGATCGCCGTGCAGCAGTCGGTGCGCATGACGGCGTTCATCGCGACGACCGGCGCGCCGGCCGACCGGCTCGACTTCACCTCGTTCTCGCACCGCAGGCTCGAGCGCGACGTGCACGAGAGCGACCAGAACGAGCTCTCGTACTTCGGGTCGCCCGACCCGGCCGTCTCGGGCAAGATCGACCTCGCGCGCCGCGAGGCCCCGATCATCGACCTCGATCCGCAGCGCGGCGGCGAGATCATGGTGCTCGCCGAGGACATCGATCTGTTCGATCTGCGCTACCTCGACGCGCAGAGCGGCATGTGGAACGAGACGTGGGACACGCGCCAGGGCGTGACGGGGCAGCCCAACCGCCTCCCGTTGCAGGTCAAGGTGACGCTCGTGCTCAAGGGTGGCATCGGAGGCAAGCCCGTCACGTTCGTCACCAAGGTGCCCATCTCGATCCCCGCGGCGCTCACCTTCGCGGTGGGGCGATGAAGCCGTCGCGTCGCACCCGCAGGCACGGCGCGCGTGACGAGCGCGGCGTGGCGCTCGTGCTCGTCCTCGGCGCGATCGCCGTCATGACGGTGCTGCTCACCGAGTTTCAGGACGAGAACGCCGCCGAGGTCTCGTCGGCCTTCGCCGAGCGCGACGCGCTGCGCGCCGAGTACCTCGCGCGCAGCGCGGTCAACCTCTCGCGGTTGCTCATCGCGGCCGAGCCGACGATGCGCCAGGGGCTCGGCATCTTCTTCATCGGGCGCTCGCCGCCGCAGGTCCCCATCTGGGAGTTCGCCGATCGCATCCTCGGCGCGTTCAACGACGGCGACGGCACCGCCGAGTTCGCGCGCCTCACGGGCACCGACCCCTCGCGCGGCAAGAACCTCGGCCTGAGCGGCGGGCGGTTCGACGTCGCGCTGCTCGACGAGGACTCCAAGCTCAACGTCAACCTCGCCGCGCGCGGCGACTCCATCTCGCAGATCCGCCTCGCGAGCGAGCTGCTCGCGCTGACGGCGGGCGACCAGTACACGCCGCTGTTCGAGCAGCGCGACCGCGACGACCAGTTCACCGATCGCTTCACGCTCTGCTCCTCGCTCATCGAGTGGGCCGACCCGAGCGAGCTCGCGTTCAACTGCGATCCGAAGTCGTGGGCGACGGGCGGCGGCGCGGCGCGCTCCACCAAGGACGCCTTCTACCAGCTGCTCAAGACACCGTACCGCCGCAAGAACGCCGCCTACGACAGCCTCGAGGAGCTGCACCTGGTGCGCGGCATGGGCGACGACTTCTGGTCCACGTTCGTCGACCCCGACCCCGACAACCCGAAGAAGCGCGTCGTCACCGTGTGGGGCAAGACCGAGGCCGCGGTCAACGTGAACACGGCCAACGCGCAGACGCTGTGGGCCGTCGTGTGCTCGTACGCCAAGCCGCAGACGCCGACCTGCACCGACGTCGCCGAGATCCAGAAGTTTCTCATGGCCGTCACGCTCGTGCGCGGCTTCACCTCGGGCGCGCCGCTGTTCGGCAACGCGGCCGACTTCATCAAGACGATGAAGGGGCAGGGGATGTTCGGCCCGCTGCTCAGCGCGCTCGGCATCAAGCCCATCGAGTTCACCGCCGAGGCCGAGCTCGCGAAGCTCATCTCGACCGAGAGCAAGGTCTTCAGCATCTACGCCGACGGCGTCGTGCCCTCGTACCAGCGCAAGACGCGCGTGCGCATCCACGCGGTCGTCGACTTCCGCGGCGCGCCGCCCCCTGCGTTCGGCGGGCCGGGCGCGTACCCGTCCCCCTCGGGCTCGGTCGCCAGCGGGGCGCTCGCGCCGGCCCCCGCGGCGTCGGGCGCGGTCGGGGCCTTCGGCGCGCCCGGTGGGGCCTCCGCCGTCGGGCCGGGGGGCATCGGCGCCGCCTTCGCCCCCAACCCAGGCGGAACGGTCATCTACTTCCGGATCGAGTAGAAGAGGAAGCTCGTATGTCCAAGTCCCTCGGAATCGACGTCGGTTCGGCCAGCGTGCGGGCGGTGCTCGTGCGCTCGAGCTACCGGCGCACGATCGTCGAGGCCGCCGTCGAGGTCGAGCGCGACGACCACGCGAGCCTCGACCTCGCGCTGCGCGCCGCCGCCGGCGCCCTCGTGTCGCCCGACGACGTCGTCGCCGTCTCGATCGAGGGCGACCGCGTCTTCGCGCGCACGCTCGACATCCCGCACGCGGCGTCGCGGCAGCTCGCCGAGGTGCTCCCGTTCGAGCTCGAGGCGCAGCTGCCCATCGACCTCGCCGATCTCGTCTACGACTACCAGATCGTCGATCGCGGCTCGTCCGAGCGACCCATCCGCGTGCTCGCCGCCGCTGCGCGCACCGACGACGTGCGCGAGCGCATCGCGCTGGTGCGCGACGCGCTGGGCGTCGAGCCCGCGCGCGTGGCGTGCGGCGGCTTCGCCCTCGGATCGCTCGCGGGCGTCGTGACCGAGCTCGCGTCGGGCACGGTCGCGGTGCTCGACCTCGACGTGGCGCGCAGCGAGCTCGTCGTGCTCGTCGAGGGCATGCCGATGCACGCGCGCACGCTCTCGCGCGGCACCGCGGGCCTGCCGGGTACGGCGGCGGCGCTGGTGCGCGAGGTCCGCCAGACGCTCGTCGCGTGGCGCGCGACCGGGGGCGAGGCCGTCGGCGCCGTCTGGCTCGCCGGGCCCGGCGCCTCGGCCGAGGGGGCCGAGGCCTACCTCGCCGTCGAGCTCGGCCTCCCGGTCTCCGCGCTGCCCGCCGCGAAGATCGAGTGCGAGCCGCAGGCCGAGGGCGCCACGCTGCCGCGGTTCGGCAAGGCGCTCGGCCTCGCCATCGCCGCCACCGGGCGCGCGCGCGTGCTCGATCTGCGCCGCGGGCCGCTCGCCTACGAGCGCGGCTACGGCTTCCTGCGCGAGCGGGTCCCGCTGCTCGCCAGCCTCGCGGCCGTCATCGTGCTCAGCTTCGCGTTCTCGACCTGGGCCGAGCTGCGCGCCCTGGGCAGCGACCACGCGACGCTCGAGGCTGCGCTCGGCACCATCACGCGCGAGGTGCTCGGCGAGGAGACGTCCGATCCGTCGCGCGCCGTCGATCTCGTCGATCGCGCGCAGGCCGGCAGCGACGAGGACCCGCTCCCGCACGCCGACGCGTTCGACGTGCTCGTGCAGCTCTCGCAGGCCGTCCCCGAGAGCATCGCGCACGACGTCGAGGAGCTCGACGTGCAGCGCGGCCGCGTCTCGATCCACGGCATCGTGCCGACGGTGCAGGACGCGCAGCTCATCGCCGGTGCGCTCAAGTCGTACCGCTGCTTCCAGGACGTGAAGGTGGTGCGCACCACGCAGGCGGTCGGCGAAGACCGCCAGAAGTACGCCGTCGAGCTCGACCTCAAGTGCCCGACCGAGGGCAAGAAGGAGAGCAAGCCCCCCGCTGCCTCGGGCTCGGCCACTGCGCCGGAAGGGAGCGAGAAGCCGTGACGCCCTCCACCTCCGGCCTCCGCGACGCGCTCGAGAAGCTCTCGGCGCGCGAGCGCAGGCTCGCCACGATGTTCCTCGCCGTGCTGCTCGGCTTCGCGCTGGTGCTCGTGCCCATCGGCGCGGCGGCGATGCTCTCGTCGCGCCGCGACGCGAACAAGTCGCTGCGCGACGCCATCTTCGCGGTGAAGTCCGGCCGCGATCAGGTGCAGGCGCGCCGCGCCCGTCGCGACGCGATCGCCGCGCGCTACGCGACCAAGGCGCCGCCGCTCGCGGGGCTGCTCGAGAAGACGGCCAAGGACCAGAAGCTCGACATCCCCGAGTCGCAGGACCGCCCCGACGTGCCCTCGGGCAAGCGCTTCGTCGAGCGCTCGACGGTGGTGCGGCTGCGCAAGGCCGGCATGCTCGCCATCGCCAACATGCTCGAGGCGCTCGAGCAGAAGCGCATGCCCCTCGCGGTGACGCGCCTGTCGATCCGCCGCCGCGGCGGCGAGCACGACGCCTACGACGTCGAGCTCGGCGTGTCGGCGTGGGACAAGGTCGAGGCAGCCGGTGGTGCGAAGGGCGCCGCAGCGCCCGCCGACAGCGCCGGGGGTGGCAAGTGAACGAGCGCCTGCGTCGCCTCGCGAGCCGCGCGGCCTACCCCGCGTTCTACCTCTTCGCGTTCGCGCTCTTCGCGTACTGGACATTCCCCTACGAGCGCGTGCGAGACCGCGCGCTGCTCGAGTTCGAGCGCCAGCAGGCGACGACGCCGTCGCCGCCGCGCCTCGAGATCGACCGCGTCGGGCCGTACTGGTTCACCGGGCTCATGGCCAAGGGGGTGCACCTCTACTCGCCGCGCCCCGCCAAGCCCGACGGCAAGGCGCAGGCGCCGGTCGATCTGGCGTTCGACGAGGTGCACGCGCGGCTCTCGGTGCTGCCGCTGCTGCTCGGCCGCGTCACCGCGACGTTCGGGGCGCAGGCGTTCGGCGGCTCCATCGACGGCGCCGTCCGGCTCAGCGGAGACCGCCGCTACGAGCTCGACGTCGACGACGTCGAGCTGGGCAAGCTCGAGCCCATCGCCGCGATGCTCGACGGCGCACCGGCCGAGGGCAAGACGCGGCTCCGGCTCGACCTCACGCTGCCCGAGGGCAAGGCGGCGAAGGCGACCGGCACGTTCGAGATGACGCTCACGAACGTCGCGCTGTTCGACGGCAAGGCGGTCATCGGCGGCGATCAGGGCATCGCGCCGCCGCGCCTCGAGATCGGCGAGCTGACGATGACGGGCGAGGCCGCCGAGGGCGTGCTGAAGGTGACCAAGCTCTCGTCGACGGGCGACCTCGAGCTGACCGGCGACGGGAAGATCACCCTGCGCGACTCGCTGCCCGATTCGCTGGTCGATCTGAGCATTCGCTTCAAGTTCTCGGACGCCTTCCGCACGCGCTCCGAGAAGGCGAAGATCCTCTTCGGCACCCCGGCGGGCGAGGTCGGCATCGTCGAGCGCACCGACAAGTTCCGCGGCGCCAAGCGCGCCGACGGCTTCTACGCGTTCCGCGTCGCCGGCGTGCTGCGCGACGTGGGCGTCATGCCCGCCGCAGGCGGCAGCAAGGCGCCGGCGGTTCGCGGCTTCCGCGAGTGAGCCGGGTCGCCGCCGCGCGATCTGCCTTGTCGGCTCAGCCGGGCGGGAGGCGCTTGGCGACGTCGCACGCGAGCTCGATGCCCGCCTTGCACGTCGCGTCGAGGATCTGCCGAGCCTTGCCGAAGTCGCGCGCGACGCCGCGCCCCTCGGCGTACGCGCCCGCGACGCGCAGGCACGACTGCGGGTCGCCCGCCCCGCAGAGCTGCTCGAGGAGCTGAACGCCCGCCGCCATGCTCTTGGGGCCGTCCGCGCCGAGCACGAGCGCGGTGCCGAGCATGCCGCAGCCCTGCGCCGAGCCGCCGTCGCATGCCTGCTTGAGCTGCTCGAGCCCGCCCTTCACGTCGCGCTTCTGGCCGCGCCCGTCGATGAGCATCGCGCCGGCGCCCGCGCAGGCGTTCGGATCGCCCGCCTTGCACGCGCCTTCGTAGAGCTTCGCCGCGACGGCGAAGTCGGGCTTGTGCCCCGCGCCGCCCTGCTCCTCGAGCATCGCGAGCGCGGTGCACGCGGGGGGGTAGTTCTGGTCGCAGGCGGGGCCGAGGCGGCCGGCGGCCGACTTCGGGTCGCGCGCGACGCCGACCCCCTCGAGCTCGGCGAGGGCGAGCTGGGTGCAGCCGGCGGGGGAGCCCTGCGCGCACGCGGCCTTGAACTGACCGACGCCGGCGGCGAGGTCGCGCGCGACGCCCATGCCGGCGATCTGCGCGCGGCCGAGCGCCACGCACCCGTCGGGCAGGCCGGCCTCGCACGCCGTCTTGAACAGCGCCGTCGCGCGCTCGGGGTCGGGCTCGATGCCGCGCCCCGCGGTGTAGAGCTGGCCGAGCTCGACGCAGCCTGCGGGCGCCGCGGCGTCGCACGCGTCGCGGTACCAGGCGACCGCGCGGTTGACGTCGGGCTCGACGCCCTGCCCCGAGAGGTACGCCGACCCGAGGTACGCGCACGCCTCCTTGGCGTCCCCCTCGCAGGCCTTGCGGAAGAGCGCGACGGCTCCCGCCGGGTCGCGCTTGTCGGCCTGGCCGTTGAACAGCACGACGCCGAGCCCCGCGCAGCCGCGCGCGTCGCCCGCGTCGCAGGCCTTGCGGAAGAGATCGACCGCCTTCGACGCGTCGCGCGTCACGCCGGCCAGGCCGTTGAGGTACGCCGCGCCGAGCTCGGCGCAGCCGCGCTGCTCGCCCTTGGCGCAGGCGGCCTTGAAGAGATCGAGGCCGCCGGTCTCGTCCTTGGCGGTGCCGCGCCCGAGCACCTTGGTGCGCCCCAGGCCCACGCAGCCGAGCGGATTGCCCCCGGTGCACGCCTTCTCGAAGCGCGCGACCGCCTTCGCGTCGTCGCGCGCCACGCCCTGCCCGTTGAGCCACGCGCGCCCGGCGCGGGTGCACCCCTCGACGGCCCCTCCGTCGCAGGCGCGCTCGAAGCGGAGCACGGCGGTCGCGGCGTCGCGCCCACGCGGGTCGCGCTTGACGAGGATGGCCCCCTCGTCGACGCACGCGTCGAGCGCGGGCGGCATCGCGGCGCAGAGGCGGGCGCACGCCTCTGCGCTGCCCCCCTTGCACGCGGCCTTCTCGGCGAGCAGCGCGTCGCGGGCGCGCTTCTGCGTCCAGACGTATCCGGTGCCCGCCGCCGCGGTTGCCGCGACGAGCGCCCATGCGATTGCCTTCTTCATGCGTATTCGGGGGCCTCGGGGCTACTTCGATCCGCCGCGGCAAGGGGGTGACGCGACGGTGCTCTGCGACGCCTCCCACTCGGACGGGCTGCGCGAGGTGATGGTGAGCGCGTGCAGGCCAGCGGCGAGCTCGTCGTCGAGCGCCGCGTAGACGAGGCGGTGGCGGGTGACGAGGGGCTTGCCCTCGAACGCGGCGGCCACGACCGTCACGCGAAAGTGCGTCTCGGCGTCGCGCGGCACGCTGTGCATCGAGCTCTCGTCGAGCACGTCGAGCACGACGGGCGTCAGCGCGTCGCGCAGGCGCTGCTCGATGCGGGCCTTGCGGGTCACCCGGGGGGTTGTATCCGGCGCCGGTGCGGCGGGGCAAGCGGGACGCTCCGCGACCGCGGGCCGCTCGACGGGCCGGGCGCGCTCGTGTAGAGCCGGAGCCTCCCATGGCCTGGTCGTCCCGCTCTCGCTCGTCGTGGCTCGTCGCGGTCGCGGGCGCGCTCGCGTCGCTCGCGGGTTGCTCCACGACCGACTCGACCACCGACACGCCCGCCGTCTACGGCCCGCCGTCGCTGGCCCTGACGCGCGTCGGTGGGCTCGAGGCCAGCGGCCTCTCGACGGTGGTCGACGCGCCGCTCGACGACGCGTGCGGCCTCTCGGTCGTCGTCGTGGCGACGAACTTCGCGCTGCGGCCCCCCGTGGCTTGCTTCGGCTACCCGCAGTGCGGGCAGCTCTGGGTCGACGCGGGCTCCGAGGCCACGCGCGTCGTGTCGGCGGGCTCGGCCGTCTCGCTGCCGCTCGGGGCTCCGGGCACGTACACCGTGACCGCCTCGCTGCACCTCGACGGCGCGCTCGACGTCGCGCTCGACGCCGCGGGTAAGCAGCTCACGGCGACCGTGCAGGTGGTGACGCGCCCCGCCTGCGGCGGCTTCGCCGACGCGGGGGGCGACGTCGAGGCCGAGGCGTCTCTCGACGCCGGCGACGGCGGCTGACCTCTCGTTCAGCCTGCGCGCCCGCGAAGCGCGGGGGCTCACGCAGCGGAGACCACCAGCGACCGAGTCGCGGCATGACATCCGTCATGCCCCGCGCGCTGGGCGTCGCGGAGACGCGCCCGATGCCGTAGCGTCGGCGTCCGACGTGCAGCGCGCCGCTCGTGGCGTCGCGGCGGACGGGGGAGGCATCTGCGATGCGTGACGCACTCGAGAAGTTCTACGCGTTCCTCGAGCAGCCGGTGTTCTTCCGGGCGAGGTTCGTGCTCGTGCTGCTGGTCGTGCCGATCGCGCTCAGCTTCCTGCAGCCCCTCTGGCGCATCGAGATGCGGGCGCCGCAGTACCCCAACGGCCTGAGCGTCGACATCTACTCGTACACGGTCGAGGGGGGCCGCGACGGCGCCGACCTCCGCGAGATCAACCTGCTGAACCACTACATCGGCATGAAGAAGCTCGATCGCGCCGACCTGTCGGACCTCGACTGGATCCCCTTCGCGCTCGGCGTCATCGCCATTCTCACGCTGCGCGTCGCGGCGATCGGCAACGTGCGCTCGCTCGTCGATCTCGGCGTGATGACCTGCTACTTCGGCGCGTTCTCGATGGGGCGCTTCGTCTACAAGCTCTACGGCTACGGCCACAACTTGAACCCCGAGGCGCCGGTGAAGGTCGAGCCCTTCACGCCCGTCATTCTCGGCACGAAACCCGTCGGCAACTTCCTGACCCACGGGGCGCCCGGCAACGGCACCTGGCTGCTCGTGACCTTCGCCGCCGGGGTGGGAGCGCTGCTGCTCTGGCACCTCGTGGCCGGTCGCAGGCGCGCGGTGGCGGAGGCCCGGCCCGCAGCGAGCCCGCGCGTCGGAGGCGCGTAGGGGCGAAGGCCGCGCCGCGCGCTCAGCGCGGAGGCGTCGCGGCGGGAGCCCCCGGCCAGGCGTCCTCGAACGACGCGAGCGCCATCGCAGGCACGACGCAGCGAAACGCGGCCGTCCGCTCGTCGTCGATGCGCTCGACGGCGCGCTGCGGCGGCGGGACCGCGCAGGCGAGCGTGAGCGTCGTGGCCAGCAGGGGCGTGCGCGCGATGGGCGCCAGGCCGCACGGCAGATCCGCGCGAGCCGCGCCGGCGGTGGGCCACGACCAGCCCGGCGCGAGGCAGGGGACGCCGATGGGATCGGCGGGCGCAGCACCTGCGGAGGCGCGGGCCTCGCACGCGCGCAGCGTGGAAGGCGCCGGAGGCGCCCCGAGGGCGGTGGGCCCGAAGGTGCCGGGGCGGCAGCGTGGATCGGGCAGCGTCGCGTCCTCGCACGCCTCGTCGGTCACCCACTCGGGGAGCTCGGCCGTCTGGAAGACGGCGGCGCTCGACTCGACGATGAGCAGCGTGACCAGCCCGAGCGAGCCACGCGCGAGCTCGCGCTCGGCGCGCGTGGGGAGGCGTCCGCCGAAGCGCATGGTGCAGGTGCGGTGGGCGACGAAGAAGGAGGCCATCGCGGCCTGGCGTGGCGCCGCGGGCGGGGCCCCGGGCGCGCGAGGCCCGAGCGGCGTGACGACCGGGCACTCGACGGTCTCGTGCTCGCCCGCCGAGCAACCGACCGGGTAGGAGCCGATCCAGAAGCCCCCGCGCTCCGCGGGCAGCTCGCGCGCCGTGGCGCGAACCGCCTGCTCGCAGGCGCGGACGAAGGGGATGCCGAGCTTCTCGGCCGAGCGCGGGGCGCACGCGGCGTCCTCGGCGGGGGCTCCCGTCGCCGCGAGATGGGCGGAGCCGTGAGGCGCCGCCAGGCTCCGCCATGAGAGCCACGCCGATGCCACGACGACCGCGATCCCGATGGCCGTGGGGACGGCGCGCGATGTCGTCGGGGCGGAGCGCGGTTCGTTCGTCTGCACCCCGAGGCCCCCCACCGAGCGAAGCTACGAGTGGCGCGTGCGGGTGGCAAGGGCGGCCGGCGGCGTGTCGAGGGGCGATAGGGCCGCTTGCGCGAGGCCGCTCTGCATCGCATCACTGGGCGCGATGTCGTCCGCCAGGCACCCTTGGAGCGCGCCGCTCGCCTGTCGCGCGGGCCTCGCGCTCGCCTTCGCGCTCGCCGCGGGTTGCTCGCAGTCGGCCGACGAGGCGGGGCCTCGGGTTCTCTCCGGCGCCGATGCGGCGAGCCCGACCGACGCCTCGTTCGACGCCTCGGTGGACGTTTCGGTCGATGCGTCGGCCGACGCGGCAGGTGTCGACTCCCAGGGGGACGGCGCGTCGCTCGACGACGTGCAGGCGGAGGACGACCGCGCCGCGGACGCCGCCGTCGTGGACGCGCCTGGGGACCGTCCCGTCGTCGCACCGGCCACCAGCGTCGTCTGGACGAGCCTCAACGCCTCCGCGGGGCTCGTGGGCACGCGCACGGGGTGTCGCTCGCTCTCGTTCGCCGACCTGGACGACGACGGCGCGCCCGACCTCGTGTTCGGCGACAGCGGCGTCGTCCGGGTGCTGCACAACGACGGCACCGGCGTGTTCTCGTCGTGGGCGACGCTCCCCGTGCCTCAGCTCTGGGCGGCGCGCTCGCGCTGCCCGCTGGCCGTGGGCGACTTCGACGGAGACGGGCTGCGCGACGTCGCGGTCGGCTTCGACTCGTACACGACCGCCACCGAGACGGGCGTGGCCGTGCTCTTCCAGGACGCTGGGCACACCTTCACGCTGCGCACCGCGGCGCACGACCAGTCGGAGCTCGTCGCCACGATCGGGCCGCGCAACAAGGTCTCCATCGACGTCCTCGCGGCGCTCTGGGGGGGCGGCCGACCGACGCTGCTGTTCGCAGCCGAGGCGCTCGACGGCGCCGCGGCGCACGCGGACCTCACGCTCTGCAAGCTCGACGCGCGCGGCGTGAACATCGAGTGCCCGGGGCCTCTCCCGATGCCGCGCTCGCTGGCCTGGACGATCGACCCGGCCACGCGCGACCTCGCCCTGAGCGACGACCCCGCGCTCCAGGTCGAGGGCAACGCGCAGGCGGTCGGGGCGACCGACTTCGACGGCGACGGCGAGGACGATCTCCTCGTCGGGATGGACTTCCAGCCGCAGGCGGCGATGCGCCGCGCGAGCGGCGGCTTCGTGGACAGGTCGCACTCGTGGAGCTTCGACCGCTACGGCCACGGCATGGGCGTCGCGCTCGGCGACGTCGACGACGACGGCGTCACCGACGCGATCGTGAGCACGATGGGCGGCGTCCTCGACTTCCGCGGCGTCTCGGGCGGCGGCTTCCGCTTCGCGGGCGACGAGTCGCCCTACATGACCCGCCCGCGCTCGATCTGGCCCTGGAGCGCGCTGCTCGATGATCTCGACGCCGACGGGCGGCTCGACCTCATGGTCGTCGGCGACTACGCGTCGAGCACGCTCGACCCGCTGCGCTTCATGCAGTCGATCGGCGGCCCCAGCGACTACGAGGGCGCCTGGACCACCTTCGTGGTGCACGACTCCGACGCCACCTGGCGCGAGCTCGACCTCTCGTACGCCGACATCGCCGCGGGCCACGGCCGCGCGCAGACCTTCGCGATCGGCGACATCGACGGCGACGGTCACCCCGAGCTCGCGACGCTGCTGCTGCGGGCGGCCAACCACGACGTGGCCGACCTCTACATCGGGCGCTTGCTCGGCGGAGGCCTCACCCAGGGGCACGGGCTCACCGTCCAGCTCGGCGCGTCGTTCGCGCCTGGCAGCCGCGCCGAGCTCGACTGCGGCGGACGGACGCAGCGTCGGCGGCTGTACGCAGCCGAAGGCTTCGGCAACGCGGCGCGCACGGAGCTGCATTTCGGCTGCGGTGACGCCGCGACGTTCGACGAGCTTCGCGTCTACCCGCGCGGGTCGGCGACGCCGGTCGTCGTCGCGGGCGGCGTGCTCGACCGCGCGATCCACGTCGTCGCGCCGGGTGGCGTCGCGGCCTCGCCCTGACCGCGCGCGGCGCGCAGGCACGGCGAGCGAGCCTGGACGGAGGACGGCGCCCGCTGGCCGCGTCGCCTGCGACCGTGTATCCCGTGTCGATGCGATCTTCCCGTCTGCGGCTGTTGTTCCTCGTGTCGTGCGCGTCCGGTCCCGTCGTCGGGTGCAGCAGCGCCGCCGACACGCCGATCGTCGATGCCGGCGTGTTCGACGCCGGCTCGTGGGACGCTCCTGCGTCCGACGCGCGTGACGCTCCGGCCGACGTGGTCGAGGCCGCCGTCGACGCGAGCGCGGACGTGGGGCTCGACGTCGCGGTGGACGCCGCCGACGCGACCGTCGACGCGGGGCCGACCTGCACCGGCATCGTGAGCGACGAGACGTTCGACGCGACGCTGCGCGTGACCGCCGACGATTACCGGGAGGTGTACGTCAATGGCACCCTCGTCGAGGCGCAGGGCGCGGGCTGGGGCAGCCCCTCGACGCAGACGGTGCAGCTGTTCCTCAATCCCACGGTCGCCAACGTCATCGCGGTGCTCGGAGTCAATGCCTACTCGCAAGGGGGCTACGACCGCGGCATCGTCGTCGACCTCTCGTGGAGCCTCGGCGACGCGGGCCAGGCGGGGTCGCTCGTGAGCGACGCCTCGTGGCGCGTGCAGCAGGTCGATACGGCCGACGCCGGGCCCGACTGGATGGCGCCCCGCTACGACGACTCGGCCTGGCCCTTCGCGACCGACGAGGGACCGCACGGCATGGGCCCCTGGGGCTCGCCGCTCGGCACCTCCGCGGCGCGCTGGATCTGGTTTTACGACTCGTCCACTGCGACGACCAAGCCCGCGTCCGAGTCGGCGGCCTTCCGTCGCACGTTCTATGTGACCACGGCGGGCCAGCCCTCCGAGGTCGCGACGGGCTGCCCGTAAGGCGCCGCTACCGCGCCGCCCGGCGCGGGCCTACACTCGTCACCTCGCTGGAGGTGGCACCATGTCTCATTTCCCAGGTTCGGCCCGTGCGCTGTGGCTCGTCGTCGCGATCGGTGCGACCTGCGCGCTGTCGTGCAGCAGCACCGACAGCCCGGCGCCGGGTGGGGGCGCCCCCCTCGACGCGTCGGCGGAGGGAGAGGGCGGGCGTTGCCACGGAGACGCGACCGCCTGGGCCACGCTCACGCTGGGGCCGATTGCGTGCGTCAAGAACTCCGATTGCTGCGTCATCGTCAATGGCTGCACGAGCGAGGCGCAGGTCGTCGCTGCCGAGCACGTGGCAGCGGCGAAGGCTGCGTGGCCCACGTGCGACGACGCGTGCAACCGCTGCATTCCGCCGCCCACCGCGGTCGGCTGTCGTGACGGCGCGTGCACCGGCACGGTGGTCGACCTGGCCGACGCCTCGCCTGCGCTCATGACCGATCACTGCGGCGTCGATGGCCCCCCGGTGTTGATCGGCGGCGTGCACTTCGGCTGCGGAGGCTGAGCGCGGGAGCAGGCGAGACGCAGCGCCAAGGTGGCGGGGCGATCTGCCACGTCGGGCGATTTGCGGTCTCGCCGACACTCGGATAGGTCTTGGAAGGCGGCCCAACAAGGGCTGGGGGTTGGGGGGGGAATGGTACGTCGTGAGGCCCGGCAATTTGCCGGAGCGCTGCTGGTCGTGCTCGGCCTGGTGTCGGGGTGCAGCGATCGCTCGCCTGCCGGGTCGTCGCTGTTCGACGCATTCGACGCGTCGGTCGGCGCCGCACAGCTACCGCCCCGAGCCGCGTCGGCGCCGAGCGACGACGGCGCCGAC
>CAITLX010000831.1 GCA_903893335.1 uncultured delta proteobacterium
GCGTCGGCCGCTGGCGTCGCGCTCGCCGTGCGCTCGGCGCTCGGCGATCCGGTGCCCGTCGCCGTCGCGATCGGCGCGCTCGGCGGCTACCTCGCGCTCGTCTTCGCGGGCGCGCTCGCGCCCGGGCTCGGCATGTTCGCCGACGTGGTCGCGCGCGGCCCGCGCGGCGCGCGCGGCGTCGCGCTGACCTTCGACGACGGGCCGCACCCGGTGCACACGCGCGCGGTGCTCGCCCTCCTCGATCGGGCGGGCGCGCGCGCGACCTTCTTCGTGCTCGGCGCGAAGGCCGAGGCGCACCCCGAGGTCGTGCGCGAGATCGCCGCGCGCGGCCACCTCGTCGCGCTCCACGGCTTCGCGCACGACCGCTGGCTGGCGCTGCGCTCGCTCGCGCGCGTGCGCGCGGAGCTCGAGCGGGGCGTCGCTGCGCTGGCGGCGATCACCGGGGAGCGCCCCCGCTTCTACCGGCCGCCGGTGGGGCAGACCAACCCGCGCATCGCGCGCGCCGCCGAGGACCTCGGCCTCACGATCGTGGGCTGGTCCGCGCGCGGGCGCGACGGCGTGCGCACCACGGCGGCGCGCGTGGTCGCGCGGGTGGTGCCGCGGCTCGAGGACGGCGCCATCGTGCTGCTGCACGACGCGGCCGAGAGGGACGACCGCGTGCCGGTCGCGCCCGCCGCGCTGCCCGCGATCCTCGACGCCATCGCCGCGCGCCAGCTCGACTGCGTGCGCGTCGACGACTGGCTGGGCGAGGCCTAGCCGCCCGAGGGGCCAGCCTCGCCCGCGCGCCGCGCGAGCAGCGCGCGCAGGCGCGGCACGAGCGCGGCGATCGCGCGCGCGCGGTGGCTCACGTCGTTCTTCTCGGCGTCGCCGAGCTCGGCCATCGTGCGCCCGCTGCCCGCGAGCACGAAGAGCGGATCGTAGCCGAACCCGCCCGACCCACGCGGCTCGAGCGCGATGCTCCCCTCGCAGCGCCCGTCGGCGAAGAGGGGTTCGGCGCCCTCGGCGGCCCACGGATCGACCAGCGCGAGCACGCAACGAAACCGCGCCGTGCGGTGCGCCTCGTCGATGTCGGCGAGCGCCGAGAGCAGCGCGGCGTTGTTCTCCGCGTCGGTGGCGCGCGCGTGCGCGAAGCGCGCCGAGCGCACGCCCGGTCGCCCCTCGAGCGCGTCGACCTCGAGCCCCGAGTCGTCGGCGAGCGTGAGGTGCACGCAGGCGTCGGCGATCGCGCGCGCCTTGAGCGTCGCGTTCTCCTCGAACGTCGCGCCCGTCTCCTCGACGTGCGGCATCGCGTCGCCGAGCAGCTCGGCGGCGGGCACCACCGTCACGGGCAGGTCGGCCAGGAGCTCGCGCAGCTCGGCGAGCTTGCCGCGGTTGGTCGAGGCCACGACCAGCGTGATCGGCGTCGTCACGGCTGGAACCGGCCAGCCTGGAACAGCGGCTCGAGCTCGACACCTGCCGCCGCGATCACGCGGCGCTGGATCGTGCAGAGCTCGGCGATGCCGGCGAGGCCGAGGTCGATCATGAGGTCGAGATCGCGCCGCGGCACCGCCTCGCCCTCGGCGGTGCCCTGCACCTCGACGATGGCGCCCGAGCGGGTCGCGACGACGTTGAGGTCGACGCGCGCGGAGCTGTCCTCGCGGTAGCAGAGGTCGAGCGCGTGCCCCTCTTCGAGGTGGCCCACGCTGGTGGCGGCGAGCTGGTCGCGCAGGACCGGGCGAGCGATGAGCGCGCGACCCTTCGGGCTCGCGAGCGCGAGCGCGAGCGCGACGAACGCGCCGGTGATCGACGCGGTGCGGGTGCCGCCGTCGGCCTCGAGCACGTCGCAGTCGAGGGCGATCGTCTGCTCGCCGAGCAAGTCGAGGTCGACCGCGGCGCGCAGCGCGCGCCCGATGAGCCGCTGGATCTCCTGGGTGCGACCGCTCGGCGCCTTGCCGCGCCCGTCGCGCGCCTCGCGGCGCGGCGGGTTGGCGCGCGGGTGCATCTGGTACTCGGCCGTCAGCCAGCCCTTGCCCTTGCCGCGCAGGAACTCGGGCACCGACGCGTCGATCGACGCGGTGCACAGCACCGCGGTGCCGCCGGCGCGGTAGAGCACGGAGCCCTCGGCGTTGCGGTGGAAGCCCGTCACCATCTCGACGGGGCGCAGGCTCGTGGGGTCGCGGCCATCGGGGCGCTTCATCGCGCGGAGGTTGGGCGAGCGTCGCTGGGGGGTCAAGCCCGCGCGGCGAGCAGGCGCGCGGCGATCTCGGCGAAGCCCGCGCCGCGCTCGGCGGTGGCCACCCATCGCGGCGGCACGGGCAACTGAGCGAGGCTCGCGCGCACGTTGGCCACGCCGAAGGTCGTCGCGAACGCCGAGAAGCAGGCCGCGTCGTTGCCGCTGTCGCCCGCGAACGCCCAGCGAAAGCGCGCGGCGGTGGGGTCGTCGCCGAAGCGCGCGCCGAGCCAGGCGAGCGTGCCCGACGCCTTGTCGTGCCGCTCGAGCGTGAGGTGCAGGTGGACGGTCGAGAGGAAGGTGCGCACGCCGAGCGCGCGCGCCTTGGCCTCCATCCGGGCGACGACGTCGGCCGGCACGCGCTGCGACTCGCCGATGTCGAGCGCGACGTCGGTGAGCCGCGCGTGCGTGTCGTCCGAGAGGCGCGCCTCGGGGAAGGTCTCCTGCATCGTCGCCACCACCTGCGCGAGCCGGATGCGTCGGCTGCGTCGCGTCGCCTCGTCGGCCTCGTCGTCGCGGCGCACCGCGTGCCCCTCGCGCGCGAGCGCGACGGCGCCGTTCTCGGTCACCACCCCGTCGACGGGCCACTGCCGCGCGATGACCTCGCCCCAGCCCGACGGGCGGCCGGTCACGGCCACGAGCCGCAGCCCGGCGCGCGAGAGGTTCCACAGCGCGTCGTACGCAGGCTGCGTGAGCGCGCCGTGGTCGAGCACCGTGTCGTCGAGGTCGAACAGCAGCCCCGTCAGGCCCCGCGCCTCGTCGGCGGGCAACTCGGCGAGCGGCCTCACGCGGGCTCGATCGCGGCGATGACTCCCTTGAGGTAGAGCCCCTCGGGGAACGCGGCGGGCACCGGGTGGTCGGCGCCCTGGAAATGCCGCTCGAGCACCGTCGCGCGCACGTTGGCGTCGCGCGCGCCGAGCGCGAGCGCGCGCACGAGCGCGTCGAGCCCGACCGCGCCCGAGCACGAGCAGAACACGAGCAGGCCGCCGGGGCGCGTCGCGCGGCACGCGGCCGACGCGAGCCGCTGGTAGGCGCCGAGCGCGCCCGAGCGAGCGCCGCGCGAGGGGGCGAGCTTGGGCGGGTCGCACACCACGAGGTCGAAGCCCCCCTGCGGGCCGGCCTGCACCATGTACTTCGCGGCGTCGGAGACCGTGTGGGCGATGCGCTCGGCGAAGCCGTTGGCGCGCGCGCACGCCGCGCCGATCTCGACCGCGAGCGCGCTCTGGTCGACGGCCACGACCTCGGTCGCGCCGCCGCGGGCCGCCGCGAGCGCGAACGCTCCGGTGTAGGTGAAGGCGTCGAGCACGCGCCGGCCCGCTGCGAGCGCCTCGACCCGATCGCGCAGCGGTCGCTGGTCGAGGTAGAAGCCCGTCTTCTGCCCGAGCATGAGGGGGAGCTCCCAGCGAAAGCCGCGGTCGACGAAGCGCAGCGCGTCGACCGTGACGTCGCCGCGCACGACGCCCGAGGCGGCGACGAACTTCTCGGCGCTCGCCGCGTTGGTCGCGGTGCGGTCGACGATGGCGCGCGGGGCGAGCACGCGCTCGACCGCGTCGAGCAGCTCGGCCTCGCGGCGCTTGGCGCCGATGGTCGCGAACTGCACGACGCAGACGTCGCCCAGCTTGTCGACGACGATGCCCGGCAGGAGATCGCCCTCGGCGTAGACCACGCGCACCGCGTCGTCGCCCGCAGACGGGAGGCCGAGCGCGCGGCGGCGCTCGAGCGCGCGCGTGAGGCGCTGCTCGAAGAACGCCGCGTCGAGCTTGGTGGTCGCGTCGTGCACCAGCAGGCGAACGGGGATCGCCGAGCCGGGGGAGTAGAAGCCGCGGCCGAGCAGCTGCCCGCGCGGATCGACCACGCGCACCTCGTCGCCTGGGGCCGCGCCCCCTTCGACGCGCGCGATGGCCTGGGCGTACACCCAGGGGTGACCGGCCCACACGGGCTGCACGTGGCCGGGCTGCAAGGTGACGGTGGGGAGCACGGGAGGCGGAGCCTAGCCTGGCGGCGCCGACGCACGCGGGGGAAACCGCTAGCGCGCGCCACGGAGGTTGCTACCGTGTCCTGACGGGCGCGACGAAGGACGCTCGCGCCTCGGAGCCTGGCGATGCGACGACCGCTGCTCGTGCCGAGCCTTTTCGCGCTGTCGATCGCGCTGCCCCGCAGCGCGCGCGCGGAGTTGCCCCCGCTGCCCGCCGAGGGCGCTCCCGTGGCCACGTCGTCGCCCGCAACGGCGCCGGCCGAGGCGCCCGCGGCGCCGCCCACGACGGCTCCCCC
>CAITLX010000832.1 GCA_903893335.1 uncultured delta proteobacterium
GCGGCACTTGGAAACGATCTGTTCGGCGTTGAGCATGTTCGTCCTCTCATTCGTGCGGACAAAGGCGGGTGGGTTCGGCGCGCTCGCTGCCCGTGGCGCGGGGTTCGGCGGCTCGGGGTCGGGCGTGTGCCGGAGGTGTGCACGCTCGAGGGTGGCGACGCCGCGTGGCGGGGGCAAGCCGAGGGCGGACATTGTATGGCCTCACTCGGCCGCCAGCGCGCCGACGCTCAGGTGCGCGAGCTTGCCCTCGAGCAGGACGACCTCGCCGGCGCGCTCTAGACCTGCGAGCGCGAACGAGTCGCCCGTCGAATACCGGATGCGCTTGAGCGGGTGCAGCTCGTCGCTCCAGAGCGCGGACAGCACCGCGGGCACGTCCACCTGCGCGGCCTTGCTCGTGGCAGCGGAGGCCTCGTAGACGTCGGGCAGCATGCTCTCGAGCTGTTGCGCGAGCGCCTCGGGGCTCGGGAAGGCCTCGAGCCACCATCCGCCGTCTGGGGGCACGAGCATGGCGGCGTTGCACCCGGCGGGGGGCGTGATCATGGCGTGGTTCGCCTTGGCGCGGTGCTCGCTGCGCTCGCCGTCGAGGAAGGCCTCGTACGACGCGGTGGCCGAGTGCGCGCCGCTGCGCGCGAGCTCGCCGGCGACGCTCTGCCACACGGCGACCTGCGGGGCCGAGTAGCAGCCCGTGCGGCGCATCGACTCGGATTTCATCCGAGTCGTCTGGCGGCGCATCCCGATGCCCATCGAGTCGGAGGTGCCGAACTCGCCGCCTCGCTCGGCGGTGCGGGGCGACCAGCGCCCACGCTCGACGCAGCTCACCGGAACGGCGATGGCCCTCTCCTGCCTCGGCGGCACGATGATCGACCGCTCGACGACGCGCGTCTGCCAGCCACCCTTCAGGACGGTGCCGCTCGTGAGCAGCAACGGGTCGTCGCTCAGGTTGGCCACGGCCACGTGTGCCACCGAGCTCGTCTCGCGTACGCGCAGCACCTCGATGGACTGCGGGACGCGCACGGTGGCGTTCGCCTCGCCGATGTCGAGCCACACGATGCGAGCGCCCGCGAGCTCGACCTCGCCGAGCACCGACCGCCGCAACGGGAGCGAGCGGGGGCATGGACGCGTGAGCGGCATCGGCAGGAACATGGGGAGCAGGCCTCGGCGGCGCGACACGACGTCGCACCTGCGAGAGAGACGCTCCGGGGAGGGGGGATCGGACAGCCTCGCCCCCGGCGTTCGCCATCAGCGCCCCACGATCATCGCCCACCGGTCCCACCGCTCGTGGAAGTCGGCGCGCGGCACGCGGCAGGTCAGCGAGCCGCCGAGGCTCGGGTCGGCGAGGTAGACGTGCGAGCGCGCGAAGCCGTAGACGACGCCCCAGTGCCCCTCGTCGTCGAGCGAGACGAGCACGGGGGAGCCGCCGCGGATGGCGGCGGTCAGGTGCTTCATGCCCGCCTGCGCGACGACGCGCGGACGCAGCTTGCGCTGGCGGAGCAGCGTGAGGATCTGCCCGGTGGACGTGCCGTCCTCATCCGTGCCGAGGGCGCGCTCGACGGCGTCGATCGACCGCGCCTTGCCGTAGTAGCTCAGGATCATGAACGCCGACTGCGCGCCGCACGAGTAGCCGTCGAGCTGCACCGAGCGCTCGAAGCCTTCGAGCACGTTGGCGTCGTCGGCGATCCTCTCCTCGAGGCCGTTCGCGACGTTGACCAGGGTGTCGACCAGCGCCTTCAAGTAGCCCATTGCAGCCTCCCGGCGCGACGCGCCGCCGTCACGACCGCCACCGCCACGCGACGACCTCGCCGGTGCGCGGGCAGAAGGCCATTTGCTGAAAGCTCTGCGAGTTCCACACCGGCTCGACGTCGAGCACGCGCGCGACGTCGGCCAGGTCGGTGGCGGCCTTCACCTTGGAGAGCTCGCGCTCGAGCGTGGCGGCGCGGTCGGAGGACTCCTCCAGCATCGAGACGTAGCCCTCCTCCGCCTCGGTCATCTCGGCGTTGTTGCCGCGGAGTCGGCGCGCGACGTGGTGGTTGGCCTGCACCAGCACCTCGCCGGTGAGCTTGCGGACGCACGCGTCGTCTTGCGTGCGCTCGATGACGCACGCCTGGCCCTTCTTCGCGCCGCACACGGTGAAGAAGACGGGCGTCGAGAGCTCGGTGTGCTGGAGCGCGTAGACGGCCTCGTCGTACGTCGTGCACGTCTCGAGCACCTCGCGCAGCAGGAACGCGGGGCCGAACGCGAACGTCGGTCGCCCCAGGGGCGGCGCCCAGTTGATGGTCACCGAGTACGCGCCTGGCACCATGCCCGACAGCACGCCGACGAAGCCCACGACGCCGACCGAGACGAAGCGGTGGCGCCCCTTGGTGAACCAGAAGAGGCGCGTCGCGTTGCCGATCTCGGACAGGTCCCAGTCCATCGAGCGGACGTGCACGAGGCCGAGGCCCCGCACGGCGCGTACCCCGGCGGTGCAGCCGAACACCCCGGGCACGCGGAGCGCGTGCGACAGCTCGTAGGTGCAGTTGAGCAGCGTGGCCTCGCCGCTCGTGACGCCCATCGCCTTCGCCCAGGTGGCGATCTCGTCGCCGTAGAGCCCGCCGAACCCGGAGTACACCTTCTCGAACACCCAGCCGATCGGGCCGAGGTAGTCGCGCAGCGCGCCGGCCTCCTCGAGCGCCTGGCTCGCGAGGCGCCGGGCGACGCTCCGCTCGGCGCGTATGACGTGTCGCCAGCGCTCCCCCTCGGGCAACGCGAGGTCGAGCTCGTAGGCGGGGATGTCGCTCGTGTACCGGCCGCTCATGGGGGCTCCGTGGGAGGTGGCGACCGGCGGGTCGCGGTCAGTTGCTCTTGCGGCGACGTTGCTCGACGGCCTCGGCGGTCTCCGGCTCGCGGCGGAACGAGTCGAACGTCTCGCGCGCGCCGGCGATGACGTGCTGAGCCTGGTCGACCGCGAGCGGGATGCCGCCATTCTCGCACAAGGCGATGGCAAGCTGGCCGAGCGTCCAGGTCTGCAGGCCCGCGGTCGCCGCGCCGAGCGCCGACACCGCCCCGATGCCGAACGGCCCCGCGGCCCAGCCGAGGAGGCGGGCACCCTCGATGAAGACGGCGCGACCGATCGCGTTGACGGCTGCCGCCGGGCCGAGCGCCGCGACGACGGTGCCGACCGAGATGCTGACGCCGTAGGCCGAGGCGACGGCGTTCACCATCGCGGCGGACTCGGCCACGATGGCGATCGAGGCGCCGGGGACGGGCACGGCGCCGGTGGCCATCGCCACGACGGTGAAGGTGCGGACGTGCGAGGAGGCGTGGTCGCGGCGGGCAATGGCGGGGTGCATGCCGGATTCGACGGACGGAGGGCGCGGGATCTGACCGGCGCGCGGGCGAAATCGTCCGAGCGAACGTCGCGGAAGCCGAGAGCACTGGCGCCAGGACACGCCATGTCATACCCGGCGAAGAGCGGTTCGCGCGGATGCGGCCCGACGTCGCCTTCGTGGTCGCGTGGGCGAAGGCGCTGACCGAGAAGGTGACGCTGCCGCACCTGGTGAGCATCGTCTACCGGCCCAAGGGGCGCTCGTACAGCGGGGTCTTCATCGAGCCCGACGGACAGGTGTGCCGCAGGGTGGGGGGA
>CAITLX010000833.1 GCA_903893335.1 uncultured delta proteobacterium
GCCGCGAGCGTGGGCGACGCGGAGCACCTCGGCGAGGTGGCGGTAGCTCGAGCGCGTGGCGACGGTGGACACCGCCACCGCGATGCCCGCGGCCCGCGCGTTGCCGATGCCGGCGACCGTCTGCGCGAAGCTGCCCTCGACGCCCGTGTGGTGGTCGTGCATCGCCGCGGTGGCGCCTTGCAGCGCGATCTCGACGCGCGCGAGGCCGGCAGCCGCGAGCGACTGCGCGTAGCTCGCGTACGCGAGGCGACGGCCGTTGGTCTGCACCAGCACGTCGCTCGCGCCGAGGCGGCGGGCCTCGACGATCCACCCGGCCAGGTCCTCGCGCAGCGTGGGCTCGCCCCCGACGAACGCGACGCTCCGGTCGGTCGAGGTCGCGGCGAGGGAGGCCTCGAGGTCGGCGCGCACCAGGGCGTCGTCCCGCACCGGCTCGCGCGCACGCAAGTCACCCTGCGCGCAAAACGTGCACGCATTGTTGCAGGCGTAGCCAAGCTGAAGGATGCGCAAGTGGAGTGCCCGAAGGTGCCGTCGGTGCGACCCATGCTCCCCCCGTCGCGCATCGACGCGCGCGGCGGTCACACGACCCACACCCCCTACATGTTCCTTGAAGGCGCGCCGCTCGTCAACGCACCTCGGGTCCGCCCCTCGCCCATCGAGCGCCCGCCCGACTTGATGCGGGCTCGCATCTAGCGTTTCATCCACGTATTCCGCGCGACCGATCACCGCGCGGGAGGGAGTCACGCATGCTTCAAGCTCGGCGCCAGGTTCAGCGTTCGCTTCTCGTCACCTTCGCGCTGGCCGCCGCGCTCGGCATGGGGTGCGCCGCGACGGGCTCGGAGGACGCTCCCTCCGGCACCCCCGACGCCTCGCTCGACGCCCCCACCAACCAGGGCGACGGCGACACCGACGCCTCGGCCGATGGCGACGCAGCGTCGGAGGCCTCCGACGAGGGGGGCGACGCGTCGATCGACGGCACGGACGACACCAGCGCCGACGCGGTCGCGACCGACGCCTCCGACGCCTCCGACAGCGCCGACAGCGCGGACAGCGCGGACGCTGCCGACGCGAGCGACGCCTCCGACGCCGCGCCGAGCTGCACCCTCGATCAAGAGTGCAGCACGTCGAGCGTCGGGCCCTACTGCCACGTCGGCGACGGCGGCGTCGGCGCGTGCGTGGCCTGTACCCCCGCGGGGGGCTGCTCGGTCGGCGAGTACTGCACCGACGCCCTCGCCTGCGCGACCGGCTGCGCGCAGGACCAGGACTGCGCCCCCGCGGCCGACGCCGGCGCAGGCGGCGACGCAGGGGCCTCGCTCCACTGCGATCCCACCTCGCACCAGTGCGTCGGGTGCATCGGCGACGCCGACTGCCAGCCCGGCAGCGTGTGCGACTCCGGCTCCCACGCCTGCGTCGCCGGGTGCAACGCGCAGCACCTGTGCGCGAGCGGCAAGGACTGCTGCGGCACCACCTGCTTCGACCTCCAGAAGGACGTCACCCACTGCGGTCAGTGCGACACGGCATGCCCCGACCCGGTGCACGGCAAGGCGGCGTGCACGCTGGGCGTCTGCGGCCTCGGCTCCTGCACCACGGGCTTCCTCGACTGCGACAGCGACCCCGCCGCTTGCGAGGTCAACTCGATGACCGATCTCGCCAACTGCGGCGGGTGCCTCGCCGCGTGCGCCCCTGCCCACGCGACCGGCGCGTGCGACCAGGGCGTCTGCACCGTGGCGACGTGCGCGACCGGCCACGGCGACTGCAACCACTCGGCGACGGACGGCTGCGAGGACGACACCACCTCCGACGTCGCGCACTGCGGCTCGTGCGTCGTGTCGTGCAGCGTCGCCGGCGGCACCGCCGCCTGCGTCGACTCGGCCTGCGCGGTCGCCGCGTGCAACCCGAGCCACGCCGACTGCAACCTGACCTACGCCGACGGGTGCGAGGCCAACACCGACACGAGCCCCACCAACTGCGGGCTGTGCGGCACGAGCTGCACCGTCGATCACGCCACCGCGGGCTGCGCGGCCGGCGTGTGCACCGTCGCCACGTGCACCGCGCCCTTCCTCGACTGCGACGGCAAGGCGTCGAACGGCTGCGAGATCGACCCGCGCAGCGACGCCGCCAACTGCGCGACCTGCGACAACGCGTGCCTGTTCGCGAACGCGGGGGCCTCGTGCGCCGCGTCGAAGTGCGAGCTCGGCGCGTGCCAGACGGGCTTCGACAACTGCGACAACAAGGCGGCGAACGGCTGCGAGACCGACCTGCAGACGAGCGTCGGCAACTGCGGCGCGTGCAACAACGCGTGCAACGTCCCCAACGCGACGCCGCGCTGCATCGCCAGCAGCTGCGAGGTCGGCAGCTGCCTCGGCACCTACCACGACTGCAACGACAACTCGCTCGACGGCTGCGAGATCGACGTCGCGACCAACCGCAACAACTGCGGCGGCTGCGGCGCCCGGTGCAGCCTCGCCAACGTCGCCCTCGGCGGCGACTGCGTCGCGAGCGCGTGCAAGGTGACGACGTGCAGCGCCGGCTTCGCCGACTGCAACACGACCGCCGCCGACGGCTGCGAGATCGACATGCAGACGGACGCGAACCACTGCGGCCACTGCGACATCGCCTGCACGGTGGCCAACGGCACGCCCGCCTGCGCCTCGAGCGCGTGCAAGGTCGGCTCGTGCAAGCCGGGCTTCGAGGACTGCAACAGCCAGTACTCCGACGGCTGCGAGACCGACACGACGACCAGCCTGCGCAACTGCGGCGGCTGCGGGACGCTCTGCGCGCCGCCCAACGCCACCGCAGCCTGCGGCGCGAGCGTGTGCTCCATCGCGAGCTGCACCGAGCCGTTCAAGGACTGCAACGGCAAGGTCAGCGACGGCTGCGAGGTCGACCTCCACACGCTCGCCAACTGCGGCGAGTGCGGGTCCGCCTGCGCGCCGGCCCACGCGACGGCCTCCTGCTCGACGGGCGCCTGCACCTACACGGCGTGCGAAGCTGGCTACACCGACTGCAACGGCGTGAAGGCCGACGGCTGCGAGGTGCACACCGACGCGGACGTCACGAGCTGCGGCACCTGCGGCAACGCCTGCGCCGCGAACAACGCGACGCCCACCTGCACCGGCGGCGCCTGCAAGGTCGGCACGTGCGACGTCGGCTTCGCCGACTGCGACACCCAGTACGGCAACGGCTGCGAGAAGCAGACGCGCTCCGACCCGGCCAACTGCGGCGCGTGCTTCAACCAGTGCAGCCTGCCGCACACCGCCGTCGCCGGCTGCGCGCAGTTCGCGTGCACGGTCGTGACGTGCGCCGACGGCTACGCCGACTGCGACGGCGTCGCGAGCAACGGCTGCGAGACGAGCACGCACACGCTGACCGACTGCGGCGGCTGCGGCGTCGCGTGCGACACCCCGCACGGCGCCGCGAGCTGCACGACGGGCGTGTGCAAGGCCACCTGCGACCCGGGCTGGACCGACTGCATCAACGGCACGAGCGACGGCTGCGAGACGAACACCGCCGGCGACGTGAACCACTGCGGCACCTGCACCACCGTGTGCCCGTCCAGCTCCTCGTCGACGCCGAGCTGCGTGTCGGGCGTCTGCGGCATCGCGTCGTGCACGGTGCCCGGCACCGCGGACTGCAACCAGAACCTCCTCGACGGCTGCGAGACGACGATCCACGACTCCGTCGCGAACTGCGGCGGCTGCGGCACGACCTGCTCGGTCGCGCACGGCACGCCCAAGTGCACGGGGGTCGCGTGCGGCATCCTCTCGTGCGACACCGGCTTCGCCGACTGCAAGAACGGCTACGCCGACGGCTGCGAGACGCCGACCACGACGCTCACCGACTGCGGCACCTGCGGCCAGGCGTGCTCGCGCAACAACGCGACGGCGACCTGCGCGGACGGCACGTGCGACTACCAGTCGTGCAACGCGGGCTGGGGCGACTGCGACGGCAACAGGGCCAACGGCTGCGAGACGAACCTCAACGCCGACGTCAACAACTGCGGCGCCTGCAAGACCAAGTGCGACGCGACGCACGGCACGGCGACCTGCAACGGTTCGTGCGGCATCAACTGCACCACGGGCTACGCGAACTGCGACGGCAACGTGGCCAACGGCTGCGAGAAGTCGCTCTACTCCGACGTGACCAACTGCCTCGCGTGCGGGAACGTCTGCCCGACGTTCAACGGCACGCCGAGCTGCTCGATCGCCGGCTGCGCCATCGGGTGCGCCGCGCACTGGGGCGACTGCAACTCGGCGATCGCCGGGTGCGAGACGCCGCTGACGACCACCGCCAACTGCAACGGCTGCGGCGTGGCGTGCACCGTCTCGGGCGGCGTCGGCGACTGCTCGACCGGCGCGTGCACGATCGCCTCGTGCAACGCGCCGTACAAGGACTGCAAGAACGGCAACGCCGACGGCTGCGAGACCAACAGCGCGAGCGACCCGCTCAACTGCGGCGGGTGCGGCGCGGCGTGCAACCTCGCGCACGCCACAGCGGGCTGCGCCAACTCGGCCTGCACCATCGCCGCGTGCGCCTCGGGCTACACCGACTGCGACGGCCTCGCGAGCACCGGCTGCGAGGTGAACACCGGCGGCGACGTGCTCAACTGCGGCGGGTGCGGCACGATCTGCAGCACGAACAACATCGCCCGCAACTGCAACGGCGCGTGCAACGGCACGTGCAACACGGGCTTCGGCGACTGCAACAGCAACAAGCAGAGCGACGGCTGCGAGGTCAACCTCACGAGCAACGTCAACAACTGCGCCGTCTGCGGCCACGCCTGCACGCTCACGACGAACGTCGCGTCGACGACCTGCTCGTCGAGCGCGTGCCAGGTGAGCACCTGCACCGTGCCCGACGCCGCGCACAACCTCGCCGCCTACGACATGAACGGCACCTACTCCGACGGCTGCGAGTGCACCGAGGACGCCACGCCCAACAGCGCCGGCTCCGCGACCTCGCTCGGCACCGTCAACGCGGGCCAGACGCTCACGGTGACCACCGACGCCTACGGCCACTCGCTCAACCTCGGGCCGAGCGCCGACGTCGACTGGTTCCAGGTGAGCTTCGGCAACAACAACACCTGCGGCTTCACCCCGAAGATCACGCTCAACGACGCGAGCGGCCAGCTTCAGATCGACGTGAACACGAACACCGCGGGCGCCACGATGACGTGCGGCGCGGGCGAGACGCCGACCGTGTCGAACAACGTGACCGCGTGGGAGTTCCGCTGGCTGCCGGGCTGCCTCGTCGGCAGCGCTCCGAGCGGCTCGTCGCTGGCCGACCCCTCCGTATCACCCGCGGGCCCCACGACCTACCTCATCCGCGTGCACCGCAAGGCGGGCGCCGCGACCAACTTCTGCGGCACCTACACGCTCACCGTCAAGGGCACCTGACGCGAGGCGCGAGTCCGGCGCGGCCTGCGGGTCTCGCCGGGTTCCCCTCCGGGCCGCACTCGCCTACCCTCCCTGCGCGATGCTCAGGGCTGCGGATCGACTCGGCCGGGCGATGCTCGGCGGCGCGCGCGAGACGCTCGCGGTCGCGCTGCTGCTGTACGCGGGGCTGAAGGGCGCCGTGCTCGAGCGCGGGCGAGGCCGCCGGCTCGTCGTGGGGAGCGCGGCGACGCAGGTCTACTTCACCGCCGTCGAGCCCTTGCTCATGTTCCTGCTGGTGGCGGTGAGCTGCGGATTCTTCGCCATCGTGCTCGCCGACCGGCTGATGCGCCCCAACGGCCTCGCGCCCTACGTGCCCGCCGTCGTCACGCAGTCGGTCGTGCGCGAGCTGGTGCCGCTGCTCATCGCGCTCGTGGTCATCGGTCGCTCGGGCCCGGCGATCGCGACCGAGCTCGGCTACATGCGCGTCAACCACGAGATCGACGCCCTCGAGGTCGCGGGGATGAACATCGACTACCTCGTCGTCTTGCCGCGCGTCGTCGGCGTCACGCTCGCGACGCTCGGGCTGACCGTGGCGATGTCCGCGGCCGCGCTCTTCGGGGGCTACCTCCTGGCTGCGTCGCTCGACCTCGTGTCGGTGGGGCTGCGCTTCGAGCAGGTGCTCGCCGCGCTCGACCTGCGGACCATCGGCTTCTCGCTCGCCAAGGCGTGCGCCTTCGGCCTCGTCATCTCGCTGGTCAACTGCCACTACGGCCTCGCGGTCACGAGCTCGTTCACCGAGATCCCGCGCGCGAACGTGCGCGGCGCGGTCGCCTGCTACCTCGCGTGCTTCGTGCTCAACGGCGCGCTCAGCGTGCTCGCGCTCACGGTGCAAGCGTGAGCGAGGCGACCGTCGTCGAGATGTCGCGCGTGGGCGTGGACGCGCCCACCGGCGCGCGCGTGCTCGATGGCCTCTCGTTCGAGCTCGAGGCGGGCTCGGCCGTCGCGCTCGTCGGCCCGGTCGGCTCGGGCAAGACGACGGTGCTGCGGCTCGCCGCGCGGCTGGCGGCGCCGACGCGCGGCACCGTGTTCGTCTTCGGCCACGACGTCACGAAGCTCGGCTACGAGGCCGCGCGCAGCCACGCGCAGCGCATCGGGTTCGTCTTCGAGTCCACCGGCCTCCTGGGCAACCTCTCGGTCGAGGCCAACATCGCGCTGCCGCTGCGCTACGACGCGCCGAGCGAGCTCGTCGACGCGCGCGTGCGCCACATCGCCCAGGAGCTCGGCATCGAGCGCGAGCTCGCCGAGCCCTCGTTTCGCGCCAACGCGTCGGTGCGCAAGCGGGCGCTGTTCGCGCGCGCGCTGGTGCGCGAGCCCGCGCTCTTGCTGTGCGACGAGCCGCAGGTGGGCCTGACGCTGCGCGAGGCGACGCTCGTGCGCGACGCGGTCGAGCGCCGCCGCGCCGGCGGCATGAGCGTGCTGTACGCCGACCACGACGGCGAGCTCGCGCCGTTTCTCGTCGACCGGCTGCTCTACCTCGAGCGCGGCGAGCTGCGCGCGACCCCGAGCCTGCGCCCGACGCGCACCTCGATCGTGCCGCTGCCCGACCGCGCGAGCCTCCCCATCGCCGCGATCTACGGGAGCGAATCGTGAGGACCCCCATCTCTCCCCTCGAGCGCACGACCGGCGCCTTCCTCCTCGTCACCTTCGCGCTCGCCGCCGTCGCGCTCGCGCTCTCGGCGCGGCGCACGAGCCTCGCGGACATGTTCCGCGAGGGCTTCGTCGTGACCGCGGTGGGCGACGACGCCTTCGGCGCCACGGTGGGCTCGCCCGTGAAGGTGCGCGACGTCGAGGTCGGCTCGGTGACCTCGGTCGATCTCGTCGACGAGCCGAGCCAGCCCGGCAAACCCGTGCGCATCCGCATGCGCCTCGCGCCGAGCACCGCCGCGTTCCTCAAGGACGGCACCGTCGCCCACATCCTGCGCCCACCGTTCGGCAGCGACATGCCGCCGTTCGGCACCTCGAGCGTCGAGCTCGAGAGCCGCGGGAGCCTCCCGCTCGCGCGGAGATCGCTCATCCCCGCGGTCGGCGAGGAGTCGATGGTCGGCACCTTCGCGAAGATGGCGGGCGACGTCGCCACGGTGCGCCAGCAGCTCGGCCCCGTGCTGCTCGATCTGTCCGCCGCGCTCGGCAGCGTGCGCACCCTGACCGACGGGCTCACCAGCGGGCGCGGCGTCGCGGGGCACATGTTCTCCGACGAGGGCACCTCCGAGATGGTCATGTCCACGCTGCGCGAGGCGCACGGCGCGACGAAGGATCTCCGCCGCATCGCCTCCGATCTTCGCTCGGCCGCCGCGCTCGCGCCGCAGCTCGCCGAGGGCGTGAAGAAGAACTCGGACGACATGCGCGAGGTGCTCGGCAAGGTCGACACGCTGATGGACGCCCTGCCCGCCATCGTCGCGGCCGCCGAGCACGCGCTCGCGACCGTCGA
>CAITLX010000834.1 GCA_903893335.1 uncultured delta proteobacterium
CGGGGTTCCTCCTCCTTGATCCAGGTCGCCCCGACCCTCCGGGAGGGTTTCTCCTCCTCGGCGAGGGTGCGGCCGATCCTCGGGGCGCGTGCCTCCTCATGCGCGCCGCGCTCGCGGCGGGGCCGCGCCGAGCGCTCTCCCTCGGGACCGTCCAATGGGACGTCCAATGGACGTCCATTGGACAGGTCGCCTCTTGCGCCCGCCTGCGTGTGCAATTTCGCGCACTTGCGCGCGCCGAGGCCGTGGCACGCGGGCTGCTGAAGGGGTCTACGAGCCCGCGACGTTGCGAGGCTCCGGGAAGCACGCCGCCGGCGCGGGCGCCGCCCGAACCCCTGACCAGCGCCGACCCATGAAGAGAACACGTGCCATGAACCCGACCACCATCAGCAACCTCGTCAGCAACGCCTTCGAGTCGATCGTCCCCGCGGGCCCCGCGCCCGAGAGCCAGCCCACCTACGCCGCGGCCTTCGCCCGCAAAGAGGCCGCCATCCGCGCCGTGCCGCTCGACGCCCTCGCCGCGATCGGCGTCGACGTCATCGGCGCCATGGCGACCGTGCTCGGCACGCTCCCCCGGCTGCGCTCGATGCGCGACGACGTCGCCAAGCTCCCCCACTTCGACCTGGCGGTCTACGACGCGCTCGAGGACTACACCCTCGCGCTCGGCGCGGCGCAGAGCCAGTGGATGATCGCGACGATGCCGCGCGAGGCGCTGCCCACGCTCGGCGCCGCCGCCGTCGCCGTGCGCGACACGCTCGTCGCCGACGCGTCCGCCCTCGCCCGGCGCGGCGTGCTCGACGCGACCTTCGTCGCGAGCTTCAAGAGCGGCGTCGGCTACCGCGCCGTCGTGCGCGACCTGCTCGGCCTCACCGCGCTGCTGCGCGCCAACTGGAGCGCCGTGGCGGACATGTCCGCCCTCGACGAGGGTGAGCTCATCGCTGCGAGCAACCTCGCCGAGCGCATCGTCAGCGCCCTCGGCGAGCGCGAGCAGAACCCCGCCAAGACCGCCGAGGCCGCGCTCGTGCGCCAGCAGACCTACACGCTCTGGCTGCGCGCGTACGAGCAGGCGCGGCGCGCGGTCGAGTTCCTGCGGTGGAACGAGGGGGACGCCGACAAGATCGCCCCGTCGCTCTTCGCGGGCCGCGGCGCGCACACCAAGGCCGACCCGGCGCAGCCGGCGACGCCCGAGGCGCCCGCCTCGCCGACCACCACGCAGCCCGCCGCCAAGGCGCCTGCCTCGCCCGCTGCCGCCACGGCGTACGGCCCCGCCGGCACGCCCAACTCGTCGCCGTTCCTCGCGTGACCGGCCGACCACCACCAAGGAAGCAGAGGAGCCACCACCATGGGAGCCGCACCGGCGCTGTACCTGGGGTCGACGCGCCGGATCGAGGGCGCGGGCACGAGCGAGCAGCTGCTCGTGCCCGCGCACCACCTCGTCACCCACGGCGTCGTCGTGGGCATGACGGGGAGCGGCAAGACGGGCCTGCTCACCGTGCTCGTCGAGGAGGCGCTGCGCGCGCGCGTGCCGACGCTCCTCGTCGACGTGAAGGGCGATCTCCCCAACCTGCTGCTCGCCCCGCCGCTCGGTGACGCGGCGGCGGTGGCGCCCTGGCTCGAGGCGCCCCCCCCGGGCGACGACCGACCCCAGGACGAGCGCGCGCGCGACGCCGCGACCGCGCGCGACGCGTCGCTCGCGTCGTGGGGGCTCGGCGCCGCCGACGTCGAGGCGTACCGCGCCACGACGCGCGTGCGCGTCATCACCCCGGGCTCGACCGCGGGAGAGCCGCTGCACGTCCTGTCGTCGCTCGAGCGCCGCTCGCCCCTCTGGGACAGCGACCCCGAGTCGGCGCGCGCCGCGCTCTCGGCCGCGGTGTCGCTCGTCCTTCGCCTGCTCGGCCGCGACCCCGACCCGGCGAGCAGCCGCGAGCACGTGCTGCTCGCCGTCCTGGCCGAGCGTCGCCTGCGCGCCGGCGCGAGCGCCGACCTCGCCTCGCTGCTCGCCGACGTCGAGCGGCCCCCCATCGACATGCTCGGCGCGCTGCCGGTCGACACGTTCCTGCCCCGCAGCGAGCGGCGCGAGCTTGCCGTCGCGCTCGACACGCTGCTCGCCTCGCCGACGTTCGAGACGTGGCGCCAGGGCGCGACGCTCGACGTGGGCGCGTGGCTCTCGCCAGGCGACGACGGGCGCACGCCGGCGGTCATCGTCAGCGTGGCCCACCTCGACGACGACGAGCGCGCGCTGGTGCTCGGCGTGCTGCTCCAGGAGACGCTCGCCTGGGTGCGCACGCAGCCGGGCAGCCAGGCGCTGCGGGCGCTGGTCGTGTTCGACGAGGTGGTTGGCTTCCTCCCGCCGCACCCGGCCAATCCGCCGACCAAGCGCCCGCTGGTCGCGCTGATGAAGCAGGCGCGGGCGTTCGGGGTGGGCGTGGTCGTGGCCACGCAGAACCCGATGGACCTCGACTACCGCGCGCTCGGCAACGCGGGCGTCTGGTGCGTCGGTCGATTGCAGACCGACGCCGACCGCGCGCGCGTCGTCGACGGCCTCACCGCCGGCGGCGCCGACCGCGCCGCCACGCGCAGGCTCGCGCAGACCATCGGCAGGCTGTCGCCGAGGTGGTTCGTGCTGCGCGACGCGCACGCGGGCGAGGAGCCCGTGCTCATGCAACCGAGGAGCGCGATCTCGCTGCTGCGAGGGCCGATGACGCGCCGCGAGCTGAGGCGGGCGCGGGGGCAGTGAGGGCCGGGAGGGGCGGGTGACGCGGGTGGCGCGAGTCACCGCGACGTGGCTCGTCTCCGTCAGCCCGGCAGCAGGAGGTCGTCCGCGCTCGTCGCGGTCGCCGCTCGGCGCAGCCAGACGCCAAGCTGATCGAGGTCGGAGCACCCGAGCACACGCGCGCGCAGGTCGTCGGAGACCGCCAGCCCCCGCGCCTCGAAGACGGCGAGCACGTCGGTAGCCTTCTCGGCGGCGCGCCCCTGCGAGACGCCCTCGGTGTGCGCCTGGGCGGCTGCCGCAGCGGCTGCGGCCGCGGCTGCCTGCGCGATCTTGTCGCGGAA
>CAITLX010000835.1 GCA_903893335.1 uncultured delta proteobacterium
GAGAGGAGGTCCGAAGCTTCGCGGAGCGCGGAGATGATCATGGGGGGGGCCGACTCGGGCGCGCCGCGCGTACCATGATCGCCGGAGTGAGTCCAGCCGCGCCCGTTCGGCCGGGGTGCGCTTTCGGACCCTGGGGCGGCGCCGGCTCGCAGGCCGCGCGGCGACGATGCGCTCGCCCCAGGCTCGAGAACGAGCTGCGGCCGGGGGTGGCTCAGCCCAGCAGCGGCGCGAGGGAGGCGTCGAGCTCGACGAAGGGCTCGCCCGCCGACCCGCGGTCGGTGGGGTTGATGCCGCAGTAGGTGACGCCCGCGAGGTGGCGCCAGCGGCCGGCGCGCTCGGGCTCGTCGGGGCGCACCGGCGTCGTGCACGGGAAGCACCCGATGCTGGGGAAGCCCATCGCGTGCAGCGGGTTGACCACGACGTCGGCGTTCGCCGCGAGGTAGAGGTCGAGGTCGCGCGCCGTCTGGGCGTGGAAGGGGTGCACCCGGAGCGCGTTCATCGCGGGGTCGAGGTCGAGGACCGACACCGAGGCGCGCGCCCCGCCTTCGTCGCGGCGCAGCGTGCCGACGAGCGCGTCGTAGCGGCCGCGCACGGCGCCGAGGGGCTCGCTCTTGCGCAGCTCGCAGCAGCGCTCCTGCCCGTCCTTCGACAGGTAGAGCACCCCCTCGTCGCGCGTCTGGTCGGCGAACGACCGCGCCGGCTCGAGCGTCACGACGCGCAGGCGCGGGTGGGTGCGCGCGAGCGCGTCGCGGGTGGCCCGCGTCTCGGCGTGCAGCACGCCCGTGTCGACGAACAGCACGTCGAACGGCAGCCCCGCGCGATCGGCCAGGTGGCAGAGCGCGGAGCCCGCGCGCTGCATGCTCGAGAGGATCGCGGCGCGGGCGCCGAAGGTGGCGTGCACCCACGCGAGCACCTCGACGGGCGCGAGCGCGCCGAGGCGAGCCTGGAGCGGCGCGAGCGAGGCGCGGGTGACCCGGAGGCTCATTCGCGGAACCCCTGGGCGATGGGCATGCGCCGCCCCATGCCGAACGCCTTCTTGGTGAGGATGAGCCCGGGCGCGGCCTGGCGGCGCTTGTACTCGCTCGACTGCACGAGCGAGAGCACGCGATCGACCACGCCGGGCTCGATGCCGGCGGCGACGATCTGGGCGCGGCCCCAGCCCTCCTCGACGAAGAGCTCGAGGACGCGGTCGAGCACGTCGTAGGGGGGCAGCGAGTCCTGATCGAGCTGGTCGGGGCGAAGCTCGGCGCTCGGCGGCTTGTCGATCGACGCGCGCGGGATGCGCTCGGCGCCCCGGTTGACCCAGCGCGCGAGGCGGTAGACGAACGTCTTGGGCACGTCGCTGATGACGGCGAGGCCGCCGCACATGTCACCGTAGAGCGTGCAGTAGCCGACGCCGAGCTCGCTCTTGTTGCCCGTCGTGAGCAGCAGCGCGCCGGTGCGGTTGGAGATGGCCATGAGCACGGCGCCTCGGATGCGGGCCTGCACGTTCTCGAGCGACACGTCGCCGGGGCGCGCGGGCGAGAGGTCGTCGAGCGCCGGCTCGAGGTCGCGCAGGAACGCGCCGAAGATGCCGTCGATGGGCACCTCGCGGAAGCGGATGCCGAGGCGCGTCGCGAGGTCGCTCGCGTCGGTGCGCGAGCCCTCGGACGAGTAGCGCGTGGGCAGCGCGACGCCGAGCACGTGCTCGGGCCCGAGCGCGTCGGCGGCGATCGCCGCGGTGAGCGCGGAGTCGATGCCGCCCGACAGGCCGAGCACCACGTCGCGAAAGCCGCATTTGCGCGCGTAGTCGCGCGTGCCCATGACGAGCGCCTCGTAGGCGGCCTCCTCGTCGGACGCGAGGTCGGGCGCGAGCTCGCCGCCCGCCTCGAGGTCGCACACGAGCACCTCCTCGCGAAACGCCGCGGCCCTCGCGCGCACCGCCCCGTCGGGGCCGAACAGCGCCGAGCGGCCGTCGAAGAGCAGCTCGTCCTGGCCGCCGACCTGGTTGACGAAGGCGACGGGCACCGCGTGCCGCCGCGCGATCGCGGCGAACATGGCCGGCCTCGCCCGCAGCTTGGGGAGCGTGAAGGGGCTCGCCGAGAGGTTGACCAGCAGCCCGGTGGGCTGCGCGAGGGCGTCGGCGACCGGGTCGGAGTGGTAGCGCGGAGGGCGCGGGCCGAACGCCCCGGGGGCGACCGGCGCGTCGTTCCAGGCGTCCTCGCAGATGGTGAGCGCGACGCACACGCCGTCGACGTCGATGCGCGCCGAGGCGTCGCCTGGCTCGAACCACCTGTCCTCGTCGAACACGTCGTACGAGGGGAGCAGGCGCTTGCGCGCGCGCGCGACGACGCTGCCGCCGCGCACGACCAGCGCGCTGTTGTACGCCGGGCGCCCCTCCTGCCCGCGCGGCTCGATCGTGCCCACCACGAGCGTGACGCCCGGCGGCACGCCCTCGACCAGGCGCGCGTGGGCGCGCTCGACGGCGGCGAGGAAGCCTGGGCGGTCGAGCAGATCGCGCGGAGGGTAGCCGGTGACGGCGAGCTCGGCGGTGACCGCGAGCGTCGCGCCGCGCCGACGCGCCTCGGCGGTGGCCTCGAGGATGCGCGCGACGTTGGCGTCGAGGTCGCCCACGCGCGGGTCGAGCTGCAGGAGCGAGAGCCGCATCGCCGACGGACGGTAGCACCCGCCCGGCGTCAGCGCGCCGACGCGAGCGTGCGGGCCACCACCTCGACGAGCGCCTCGGGCTCGAAGGGCTTGTAGAGCACCTCGACGATGCCCGCGGCGCGCGCCTCTTCGTCGCGCGAGGACGCGACCAGGCCCGTGGTGAGCACGACCGGCAGGCCAGGCGCCGCCGCCCGGATCGCGCGCGCGAGATCGATGCCGTTCATGCGCGGCATGGCGTGGTCGGTGACGACGAGGTCGAACGCGCCCGGGTCGGCCTCGACCAGCGCGAGCGCCGCGTGCGGGTCGAGCAGGCTCGTGGCGTGGTGCCCCGCGCGGGTGAGCAGGCGCGCGGTCACCTCGGCGAGCACGCGCTCGTCGTCGACGACCAGCACGCGCCCCACCGGGCCGGGGCGAGGGCGCGGAGGCGCCTTCGCGGGCGCGGCAGAGACGGCCGGGCTCACCTCCGCCGACCGGCCGCCGCCCTGCACCCGGAGGGCGAGCGCGGTCGCGCGGCGCGCGGCGCTGGCGATCTCGGCGAAGCAGCGCTCGCGGACGCTCTCGGGCAGGTCGCCGAGGCGCAGCACCTCGACGTTCATGCAGATGGCACCGAGCGCGTTGCGCAGGTCGTGGGCGATCGACGCGCGCTCGCCCTTCGCGCCCTCGCCTTCGGCCTCGGGGTCGCCCCCGACGGCGACGTCGGCGGGCTCGGCCGAGAGCGCGGTCGCGAGCGCCTCGCCGTTGGGCACCCTCTGGACGACGCACGCGACCCCCTCGGCCTCGAGAGCGCGCGCGATCACGTCGGCGACCGCGCCCGCGGGCTCGACACACACGACACGCACGGGGGAGCGCTTCACGAGGGTGGCGTCACGATAGCCTCGGCGCGCGGCGCGGGGAACCGCCTCGCAGGGTTGCGCCACGCGCCTCCGCCTCGTACAAACCGGGCGCCATGCGCGACCTCGGCGACCTGCGCTTCGTCTTCGTGACGGGCAAGGGGGGCGTGGGCAAGACCACGGTGTCGGCCGCGATGGCCCGCGCGCTCGCCGGGCGCGGCAAGCGGGTGCTCATCGCGATGTGCCACGCCAAGGAGCGCCTCGCGCCGATGTTCGACGCGCCGCCCATCGGCTCGGACATCGTGCCGCTCGCGCCGGGCATCTGGGCGGTCAACATCGACCCCGAGCGCGCGCTCGAGGAGTACGGCGTGATGATGCTCAAGGTGCGGACGCTCTACCGCACCGTGTTCGCCAACAAGTACGTGCGCTCGTTCTTCCGCGCGGTGCCCGGACTCCACGAGTGGTCGATGCTCGGCAAGGCGTGGTTCCACACCACCGAGGTGCTCGACGACGGCACGCCCCGCTTCGACGTCGTGCTGCTCGACGCGCCGGCGACGGGGCACGGCCTCGACATGCTGCGCGTGCCCAAGGTCATCGTCGACGTCGTGCCGCCGGGGCTGCTGCGCCGCGACGCCGATCTCGCGTGGGAGATGTTCCGCGACCCCGCGCGCTCGAGCGTGGTCGTCGTCACGCTCGCCGAGGAGCTCCCCGCCACCGAGTGCGTCGAGCTCGTCGCCTCGATCGAGGGGGAGCTGCAGCTGCCGGTCGCGGGCGTCGTGGTCAACATGGTGCTCGAGCCGCTCTTCTCGTCCGACGAGCGCGCGGTGTTCGCGAGCCGCCCGCCGCACGAGGGGAGCCGCCCGGTCGACCGCACGATCGCCGCCGCCGCGCGCCGCGCCGCGCGCGAGGAGGTGCAGACCGAGAGCCTCGCGAGGCTCGAGAAGACGCTCGCGCGCGACGTGGTGCGCCTGCCGCGCCTGTTCCGCGAGACGGCGACGGCCGACGCGACCACCGAGCTCGCACGCGCGTTCTGACCCGCCCGAGGGTTCTCGGCGCGCGGTCTGCCGCTCGCGCCCGCTACTTCTCGGCGCGAGCAGCGAGCGGGACTCGGCCGTAGGGCTCCGCGGCGTCGGCTGCGGCGAGCGCGGCGACGGCGAACGCCGCGCCGACCTGCGCGAGGTCCTCGGCCGACACCTTGTCGAGCGTGTCGTTGTCGGTGTGGTGCACGTCGAAGTACGACGTCGCGTCCTGGCGGAGATCGATGAGCGGCACCCCGGCCTCGCGCAGCGGGATGAGGTCGGCGCCCCCCTCGGCCGGCTCGTGCGAGCCGCGCACCCCGAGCGGCGCGAGCAGGTCGCC
>CAITLX010000836.1 GCA_903893335.1 uncultured delta proteobacterium
GGCGCGCGACGCGGGCCTGACGCGCGCGCAGGCCTCGCTCGGCGAGTCGGGCGAGCAGGCCATCGACTTCAACGACGTCGACCTCGACGACATCCGCGTCGTGTTCGACTCGAACATCCGCCGCCAGCGCTGGTAGCGGGGGGGGGCGAGCGGCCCCTGGCAACCCGTCAATGCGGAACCGGCGGCACGACGATGTCGTTCAACGGTTGCACGTTCTCGCCGGCGGGGTAGCCGTACGAGACGTTGATGGTGGCGATCCCCGTCTCGGGCGTGCCCCAGCCCCACACCCAGAGGCCGAAAGGGCCATCGGAGTGCATCTCGTGGCGGCCGTTGTTGCACGCCCCCTGCGGCTGGAAATCGTGCCGCACCAGATCGATGCGCGTGTACTCGTAGGTGCCCGCCGAGCCGACCGGCGTCCAGCCCGTGAGCACGCCGGCGCAGTCGAGCGAGACGTCGGCGAACGCTCCGCCGGTCGCGCGCCGCACGACCACGAGGTTGGTCTCGGGGTAGGTCGGGTCGGTGAAGAAGACGTAGCGACTGAGGTACTGCTTGGCCGCGACGATGCGCACGAAGTCGGCGTCGCCGTAGCCGTCCTGGACCGATTGCGAGCCGGTCATGTAGGTGAACAGCAGGAACGGGTGCGCGGCGTCCTGGCTCGTGACGACGAACGGCACGGTGGTGGTGAACTCGGCGACCTGCCCGAGGTCGAGCGTCGCCGGCCCGCCGACCGGCGGGTCCCACGTGAGCGTCGTGCCATCGACCGCGCCGATGACGCGCCACGGGGGGTGCTCGGCGCGCGCCGACCGCTGGCGGTAGGTCACGCCGACGTACTCGCCCCCCATCGCGCGCACCGGCGGAATGGCCTGCTCGGCGTGATCGCAGTACGCGACCGACGCGGGGACGTTGAGGCACGCGTGCCCGGCGAAGAGGCCGATCGGCTTGTTCGACTCGACCGGGCTGCCGGTCAGCTCGGCAGGCTGCGTCAATTGCAGCACCTGCCCCGCGGAGAGCACGTAGGTCGCGGGCTGGTTCGCCGCTGCGGAGGCCACGCCGCTTCCCCCGGCGATGTCGGCGCGCGGGAGGATGATGATCGACGTGTCGTCCTCGGCGGCCACGATGTCGAGCGAGGGGTTGGTGCCCGCCGCCTGGCTCTGCGCGTACGCATTGACCGCGACGTAGTTGGTGCCCCACGCGCTGGTCGGGAGCAGCAGCGTCGCGCCCGTGACCGCCGCCGAGCCTCCGCCGTACGGGAGCATCTGGTAGGCGACGACGGGCACGTCGCTCGAGACGAGGAAGCTCGTGCCGAGCCCGGTGCCCGTGACCTGCGCCGAGGTCGGCACCGCCGTCGGCACGGGACACGCGACGCCGCCGTTGGCGTCGTTGCCGGCGAGGAACAGGATGGCGACCTCGCCGGGCGCGAGCCCCGCGACCGGGTCGTAGGCGCCGTAGTGCAGCGACGGCCCCGACCCCGTCGGGACGCGCGCGTAGGCGGCCAGATCGAGCGCGGCGGCGCCGAACTTCGCCGTCAGGTGCGCCGGCGTGCCGAACGTGTTGGCCACGAACGCGACGAAGCACCCGTCGGTGGCGCCGCCGATGCCGTCCATCATCACGGCGCGGTACTCGCAGCCGACCGACGACTTGTTGGCGCGCGCCGCGTCGCACGCCGGCGCGCAGCCCTTGACGGTGCACGAGTCGGTGTCGGCGCAGGCGACGTTCTGGCCGTTGCAGTCGGTGTAGCTGCGGCCGTCGTCGGCGCAGAGCGGGACGCACGCCTCGTACGACGCGTCGATGAGCACGCCGCCGTCGCCCGCGCTGCCCCCCGAGCCCCCTGCCCCGCCTGCGTCGCCGATGCCGTGCCGGCCGCCGGACGTCGCCTCGCTCCCGCCGCCGGCCGAGCAGGCCGAGGCCGCCCCGATCAGCACCGCTGCCACCGCGCGCCAACGCTTCGTCACGAGTCTCAGCTTGGCACGAAGGGCCCGGTCGCGAAACTCCGGCGCGAAGCTCAGCCGAGCGGGTGGCGCGCGAACGCGGCGCGCACGTCGGCGGGCATGTCGCACGACGCGAGGCTCGCGAGGTGCGTCGTGACCACGGTGTGGCGCACCTCGGCGGCGACGACGCCGTCGCGCGCGCGCACGAAGCGGTACGAGAGCACCGCGCTGCGGTTGCCGAGCCGCGCGCAGCACGTCTCGATGCGCACCGAGTCGCCGAAGCGCAGCGGCGCGCGGTAATCGACCTCGACGTGCACCGCGGGGAAGCCGATGCCCCGGTCGTTGATGAGGGCGACGTAGCCGCCGTCGAGGTCGTCGAAGAAGCGCTCCATCGCCTCGTGGGCGTAGCCCAGGTAGCGCCCGAAGAAGACGATGCCGGCGGCGTCGACCTCCTCGAAGCGCACCGCGCGCTCGAGCGCGATCACGCGCCCTCGATCGCGCGCCCGGCCTCGGCCTCGAGCGCCACGATGCGCGCGCGCAGCGGCGCGGGGATCTCGACGGGCTTGCCCTCGCGGTAGTGCAGCAGCACCCAGACGACCTCCCCCTCGGCAACGACCGCGCCCCCCTGCTGCTCGCTCGTCACGACGTAGCGCTGCACCGAGCTCGAGCGCCCGAGGCGGGTCGTGGCGACGTGCACGTGCACCACGTCGGGGTGGTAGAGGGCGCGCCGGTAGTCGATGGCCTGGCGCGCGACGATGGGGCCGACCTCGCCCGACAGGCCGCTCTCGGCCGCGCCGTCGTGCGCGCCGGGCGCCGACGAGCGCGCGTCGCCGAGCCCGAGCTCGGCGAAGTAGGCGCAGCGCGCCGACTCGAGGTAGCGCGCGTAGATTGCATTGTTGACGTGCCCCATGCGGTCGACGTCGCCCCACTGCACGACGACGGGGTATTCGAACGCGAACGACTCGGCGCCGACCGTGAGGGGCATCAGGCGAGGTCCCCGACGAGGCTCTGCACGACGGCCGCGGGCAGCGGCGTCGAGACCGAGAGGCGCGGGTGGTCGAGCACGAACGCGACCTCGGCCGCGCCCTGCCGAGCGGCTGCGACGAGGCGCGCCGCGAGCGCCTCGCCGAGCGGGAACTTCACGTAGTGCACGGCCGTGGTGCGGTCGGGCAGCACGCCGCGCGACTCGTTGCGCCCGCGCACCCGCGTGCCGAGCACGTCGAGCGCGATGTGCCCCTCGAGCCCCGCGAGCTCGACGAGCCGGCGGTCGCGGGGCTCCTTGTCCACGATCTCGACGAACATCGTCGCCGACAGCTCGAACGGGGCAGGCACGAGCTCGTTGTACGTCTCGAGCTCGTGCGCGATCGCGGCGTCGGCGGTGATGCGCTCGGCGCGCACCATCTCCTGGACCTGGAAGAGCACCGTGTCGTGGTTCTCGAACACCGCCGACGTCTCGTCCGAGACGCGCACGCGCCGGGCGCGCTTGTCGCGCACCATGCGGTCGACGAAGCGGTCGCGCACCGCCTCGTAGGCGCCGAGGTCGAGCAGCTCGCTCGCGACGACGGGCCTCACGACGCCGCCTCGTCGAGGCCATAGGCGCGCGCGAGCGCCTCGATCGGGTGCAGCGGCTCGACCTTGTTCTCCTGCGTCA
>CAITLX010000837.1 GCA_903893335.1 uncultured delta proteobacterium
CCCCAGCCGGGGCCGCGCAGCTGGTCGGTGGTGACCGCGCCCGCGTCGCGCCAGGGCTGTGCCGAGCGCAGGGCGACCTTCATGACGACGGGCACGCCGCCGGGGCCGGGGCGCGAGGTGAGGCCGACGTCGAAGTAGTCCTGCGCCCACTGGTCGTCGACCGCGAAGCCGACGGGCGTGAGCGCGTCGGCGGCCTGCGCGGCGGGCTTGAGCCCGCGCAGCAGCGGCGCCGAGTCGAAGCCGAAGTCGGTGTAGTAGACGGCCTCGGCGCGCGCGAGGTCGTGCTGGAACACGACCGGCGCGACGCGCAGCCGCGCCACCTCGCGCGCGACCACCGCGCCCGCGTCGTCGCGCACCTCGAGCGTCGCCTCGACCGCGCCGCCGAAGCCCCCCTCGGCGGTGCTCGACGCGAAGTCGACGGCCTCGAGCGCGAAGCGCGCCCCCGCGCGCAGCGCCGCGGCGTCGAGCGTCGCCCCCGAGGCGTCGTCGACCGCGTAGCCCGCGGCCGACGCGGGGTCGCCCGTCACGCGAAAGAGGCGCACGTGGGGGGCCGCGACGCCGTCGACGGCGAGCGTGGCGGACGCGCCGTCGGGGGCGTCGGGCCAGGCCGACACGGCGAGCGGCGCCAGGTCGTCGATGTCCGCGTCGCCGTCGACCACGTCGTCGGCTGCGTCGGAGTCGCCGCGCGACGCGTCGTCGTCGACGTTGGCCAGGAGGATGGCGCCGCGCGTCGCGTCCCAGGTGACGAGGTCGGCGCCCGGGGGGTCGAGCGCGCCGTCGCGGTCGGCGTCGACCGAGAGGTGCGCCGAGGGCGCACCCCCGCCGTCGGACGAGCCGCAGCCCGTCGCCAGAACCCACAGCGCCCCCGCCGTGAGAACGCCTGCGCGCCTCACCGAAGCTCTGCCACCACCGCCGCGATCACCTCGGGCAGGCGCGCGGGGCTCGCGCTGAGCGCGAGGTAGAGGTGGTCGCCGTCGACCTCGATGGCCCGCACGCCGAGCACCGGCGTCACGAACGCGAGCGCGCGGCGCAGGGCGCGGCTGCCCGCGAGGCTCGGCACCTTCATGAGGTCGAGCACGATGCGGTCGCCGTCGGCCTCGACGAGCGCCGGGTGGGGCTTGGGCAGGAACTTCACGAGATCGCCGGGGCGCGAGAGGTCGAGCGCGCCGGACTTGATGAGCGCGCCGAGCGGGCTCGGGCCGTCGGTCATCACGTCGAGCTTGATCTCGAGCAGGCGGATGCCGACGCGAAGCTCGGTGTCGCTGATGCGCACCTCGTCGATCTTCACGATGGCGCTCGCGCGCAGCGGCGTCTTCATCGCGTCGATGGTGGCGGCCACGCGCAGCCCGGGCGGCACGGCGTCGAGCGCGAGGTCCCTCGGGGCGCGCGGGCCGGCGCCGGCGTTGGAGGCCAGCCAGCGCAGCCCGGCGAGGGGCACCCCGAAGCGCAGCCCGACGGCCTCGCGCGCGGCGCGCACGACCGTCCGAGGGTTGTTCTTCACGTAGCGGGCGAACGCCGAGGCGGCCGACAGCGGATCGATCATGACTTCTCAGCCTATCAGAGACTACAAAGACCGCCCATGCAGAGCGTCATCGAGAAGGCCTCCGTGCTCCACGAGGCCCTGCCGTACATCCGGCGGTTTCACGGCCGCACCTTCGTCATCAAGTACGGCGGGCACGCCATGACCGACGCCTCGCTCAAGGCGAGCTTCGCGCGCGACGTGTGCCTGCTGCGCTACGTCGGCATCCAGGTCGTCGTCGTGCACGGCGGCGGCCCGCAGATCGACGCCGCGCTCGGCAAGATGGGCGTCGCCTCCGAGTTCGTCGCGGGGCTGCGCATCACCGACGAGGCGACGATGGACGTCGTCGAGATGGTGCTCGGCGGCCAGATCAACCAGGACATCGTCGGCCTCATCTGCCAGTTCGGCGGTCGCGCGGTCGGGCTCTCGGGCAAGGACGACGCGTTCCTGCGCGCCTCGAAGCTCACCGAGGTGCGCGCGCGCGAGAAGGACGGCGCCGAGCGCGTCGTCGACCCGGGGCGCGTCGGCGAGATCGCCCACGTCAACCCCGAGATCGTCGATCACCTCATGCGCGCGGGGTTCGTGCCCGTCGTCGCGCCGGTCGGCGTCGACGAGGACGGCCGCGCGCTCAACGTCAACGCCGACACCGTGGCGGGCAAGGTCGCCGAGGCGCTCAAGGCCGAGAAGCTCCTGCTGCTCACCGACGTCGACGGCGTGCGAGACGCCGAGGGCAAGCTCGTGCGCTCGCTCACCGCCGTCGAGGCCGAGGCCATGATCGCCGCCGGCACCATCTCCGGCGGCATGATCCCGAAGGTGCGCTGCGGCCTCGACGCGCTCGCGGGGGGCGTGAAGAAGGTCCACATGATCGACGGCCGCCTGCTGCACGCGATCCTGCTCGAGATCTTCACCGACGACGGCATCGGCACCGAGATCGCCCGCGCGCGCGACGAGACCTCGCGCTGAGCGTCGCGCCGCGGCCGGTTCAGCGATCTGGGCCCGCTCAGCGCGCCTCGGCGCGCCCGATGGCCTCGAGGCTCGCCGCCTCGGTGCCGTCGTAGCGCGCCTCGAGCCACGCGCGCACGATCTCGCGCGCGACCGAGGGCGCGGTGAGCCGCAGGCTGAGCGCGAGCACGTTGGCGTCGTTCCACCGCCGCGCGCCGCGGGCCGTCTCGGCGTCGACGCAGAGCGCGGCGCGCACGCCGGCGACCTTGTTGGCGGCGATGGTGACGCCCGTGCCGGTGTGGCAGCAGACCACGCCCTGATCGGCCCGGCCGTCGGCGACGCGCGCGGCGACCGCGAGGGCCACCTCGCCCCACGGCGCGGGCGCGGCCTCGGTGGCCCCGACGCGCTCGACCTCGTGGCCGTGCGCCGCGAGCTCGCCCTCGATGACCGCCAGCAGCGGGTCGTGCTCGTCGGCGCCGAGTGCGAATCGCATGACGTTTGTCACTCGCCGATGAAGGCTGCGGCCCCGGTCACTCCGACGCGCGGCGCGAGGCGCCCGTCACTCGACGACGATCTTGCTCTTGAACATGCCCATGCCGCACTGGAACGTGAGCGTGCGGGCCTGATCGACGGGGATGGAGACGGCGACGGGCGTGTTGAGCGGCAGCGGCTTCTCGATCTTGAGGTCGGGGAAGACGACGGCCGTCGCGCACGTCTCGTCCGAGGTGCGCGTGAAGGTCAGCGTCGCGGGCGTGGCGCCCTTCGGCAGCTTGATCGAGCTCGGGTGAAACCCGGTGCCGTCGACGACGACCTGGCCCGGCTTGGGCGCCGCCTGGGCGGGCGCCGCGGCAGACGCGCTCGACGGCGAGGCCTCGTTCTTCGAGCAGGCGAGGGCGAGCGGCAGGGCGAAGGCGGCGACGAGCAGCAGGCGCATGGGGTGTCCGTGGGAAGGGGGTGGCTTCGGGGCTAGCCGTGCCCGGCGGCGCGGGGGGTGGGGCGAGCGTTCCAGAGCGGCGCCATGAGCAACGCGCCGAGCAGCGCGAAACCTACCATGCTCGGCCCCCAGGCGCCCCAGCCGTGGTGGTCGATGAGCCAGCCCATGCCGACGCCGACGACCGAGCCGCCGAGGTACTGCATGCCGTCGAAGATGCCCGCCGCGGTGCCCGCCGCGCGCTTGCCCCCGAAGTCCATCGACGCGGTGCCCGAGAGCATCGAGTGCACGACGCTGATGGCGAACGAGTTGACGACGAAGGCGCCGATCAGCAGATCGCGCGACGGCGCGCGCCACACGACGATGAGGCAGATGGCCTGCGTGACGTAGCCGAGCAGCGCGACCGGCGGCCTGCGGCCGCGAAAGAGCCAGTCGCTCATGGTGCCGGCGGCGAACGCCCCCGCGATGCCGGCCAGGACGACGGCCATGGCGCCCTTCTGGAAGACGGGCGAGTCGAGCCGCAGGTGCTGCGCCTCGTTCATGTAGCGCGGGAACCACTGCTCGAAGCCGTGGCGCACGAGCCCCGTGCAGAACTCGGCGGCGGCGATGGTGAGGGTCACGCGGTTGCCGAGGATCTTCGCCAGCACGTAGCGGACGGTGACCGGCTCGGTGTCGCCGCTCGACGCGTCGGCCACGTCGAGCGGGTCGAGGCCCGCGTGCTCGGGGCCGTCGCGCACGACGAAGAAGGTGAGCACCGACATGAGCGCGACGAGCATCGACGGCACGAAGAAGACCCACGTCCAGGGCAGCGTCGCGACGAGGATGCCGCCGACCCAGAAGATGAGCGCGCGGCCGCTCTGGATCATCGAGCCGAAGATGGCGGAGAAGACGCCGCGCTCGCGCACGTGGAACCACGCGGCGTTGACCTTGATGAGCGAGAGCGCGCCGAACGACTGGAAGTAGGCGTTGAGCCCCCAGACGGTGGCGAAGTAGGTGAGCAGCAAGGTGCCGCGCCCGAGGAACCCGAGGTAGCCGCCGAGGCCGAAGAGCGCGTTGAACACGACCGTGCCGCCGGCGCCGATGAGCATCGCGCGCCGGCCGCCGATCTTGTCGGCGATGGGGCCGTTGAACATGGCCGAGAAGCCGTAGATCGTCAGCGCCGTGGTGATGATCGCGCCGATCTGCGTCTTGTCCCACCCGTAGGCGTCGCTCAGCGCCTTGTTGGCGAAGCTCAGGTTGTAGCGGCCCATGTACATGGTCGCGTACGTCACGCCGAGCACGAGCCAGTTGGCCGCGCGGCGCCTGCGGAACGCGCGCGAGTGCACGGGGGCCGCGCCGCGGGGGTCGGCGCGAGGGTCGACGGCGGGGGCGTTCATCGGGGCTCGGGCCCCGTAGCGCAAAGGCCGCCGCGCGGGAACCGCGGGGGGAGGGGAGCAGGGCGAGGCGGGGCGCGCTGCCCCCCCCGAGCCATTCGTCGCGCGACCGACGCGGGCGCGTGCTAACCAACGCGGCTCATGCCCGACTTCATGGACAACGCAGACATCCGAGATGGGGCCGACAGGTCAGAGGCCGCCGCCGACGCGGACGGACGCGCGAACGCGCCCGACGCGGTGCGCGAGCTTCGCCTGCTGTCGCAGCTCGCGGTGCGGCTCGCGGCTGCCACGAGCCTCTCGGAGTCGCTCGACAACGTCGCCGATGCGCTGCTCGCTCTCGACGGTGTCGACGCGTGCGGCGTCTACCTCCTCGACGACGCGACCGGCGGGCTCGACCTCGTCGTGCACCGCGGGCTGCCGGCCACCATGGTCGCCAAGGTGTCGCGCTTCGAGGCCGACGCCGCCAACACGCGCTTCGTGCTGGCGGGCGAGAGCGTCTTCGTCCGGCACGACGATCTCCTCGCCAAGCTCGGCGTCGCGCGCGGCCCGGGCGACCGGTTGCTCGCCATCGGCGTCGTGCCGCTGCGCGATCAGCACGGCGTCGTCGGCGCGCTCAACGTCGGCTCGCGCGCGGCGGCCGACTTCCCGCCCGCTGCGCGAGAGAGCGTGCTCACCCTCGCCGGCTACGTCGGCGGCGCGCTCGGGCGCCTGCGCGCCGAGCGACGCGCGGACGAGTGGCGGCGCAACATGGTCGGGCTCCTCGAGGCGAGCGACGACTACATCGCCGTGTCCGATCTCGGCGGCGCCATCCTCTACGCCAACCCGGCGACCGAGCGCGCGCTCGGCTGGGAGCGCGGCGAGCTGATCGGCAAGCGCGTGGACGACCTCCGGCGCGTGCGTGGCGGGTCCGACCGCCCCCGCTTCATCGCGACGCTGCGGCAGGTCGGCTCGCTCACGCTCTCCGAGCGGCTCCTTCGGCGCGACGGCGCCGAGCTGCCGGTCGAGACGCGCTTGGCGCTGGGGAAGTGGGACGGGGGCGAGGTCGTCCTCGCTCTCGCGCGCGATCTGACCGAACGGACACGCATGCAAGAGGAGCTCGTGCGGGCCCGCAAGCTCGAGGCGCTCGGCACGCTCGCGGGTGGCATCGCGCAGGATTTCAACAACGTGCTCGGGGCGATCCTCGGCTCGGCCGAGCTCGCGCTCGCGGTCTGCGCGGCGTCGGGGCGGGCGTGCGACGATCTTCGCAACATCGTGGACGCTGCCTCGCGAGGCCGCGATCTCGTCGGGCGGGTGCTCGCCGCGGCGCGGCAGGCGCCGCCGGTGCTGCACACGGTGGACCTCGCCCGCGAGCTCGGCCTGCTGGTCGAGCCCTTCCGCCGCGCGATGCCGGACGGCGTGCGGCTCGAGGTCGAGCTCCCGGCCGAGCCGCTGCTGGTGCGCTGCGATCGCGGGCAGATCGTCGCCGTGTTGAAGGCGCTCGTGGCCAACGCGCGCGACGCGACGCCCGAGGGGGGGCTCGTGACCCTGCGCGCGCGGCTCGAGGTGCACAACGCCGTGACGGCTCCCGACGGCATGGCGCCCGGGGCATACGCGCTGCTCGAGGTCGCCGACACCGGACACGGCATGGACGAGCCGACGCGGGTGCGGGTGTTCGACCCGTTCTTCTCGACCAAGGCGACGGGGCGCGGCGTGGGCCTCGGCCTCGCGATGGCCTATGGCATGGTGCGCGCGCACCACGGCGACATCTCGTGCACGAGCCAGCCGGGGGCGGGCGCGACGTTTCAGGTGCTGCTGCCGGTCGCGGCCGGCGCGACGGGAGCCTCCGCCGCCGATCTGCGCGCGACGTCGGAGCCCCCCGCGTCGCTCTCCGCGTCGATCCTCGTCATCGAGGCCGACCCCGCGGTGCGGCACGTCGTGGCGCGCGCGCTCGAGCGCTGCGGCGCAGCGGTGGTCGAGGCCGCGTCGGGCGAGAGCGGAATCGATCGACTCCGCAAGAGCGGCTCGTCGTTCGACCTCGCGGTGCTCGACCTCGACATGCCGGGCATGGGCGGCGCCGCCGCGTACCACGTGCTCAAGGCGCTGCGGCCGTCCTTGCCCGTCATCGTCACGAGCGGCTTCGAGCTGGCGCGGCGCGTCGATCTCGGCGAGGTCGCCGAGATCGACGGCTTCCTCGCCAAGCCGTTCGGGTCGACCGAGCTCGCCGCCGAGGTCGAGCGCGTGCTGCGCATCGCGGCGGCCCCGGGCGAGGGGCGCGCCGGGGGCTGAGCGCGGGTCACTCCGTGCGAGCGGCGCGGCGCGCTTCGCGCTCGCTCAGGGGTTGAGCTCGGGCAGCAGCGCGCCGGCGTCGATCGCATCGATCGCGTCGCACGCGAGCAGCCCCATGCACACGCCCGAGAGCGAGGTGAGCAGCGCGAGCGGGTCGGCCGAGAGCGCCTGCGCGAGCCCCTCGCACGGCATCGTGTCGAGCGCCGAAACGCACGCACCCTCGGCAGACGGGTGCACCTTGCACACGCCGAGCGCCTCGAGCTGCGTCAGCCCGAGCGCGAGCGTCGCGCCGAACGCGTCGGCCTCGCCGAGCGCGCCCTCTCCCGCGCCCTCGCCCTTCGCGCAGCGCACGACCGCTCGGCGCAGCGCGGTCGCGTACGCGACGGCCCAGGGCGCCGGTGGGCCCGCGTCGGCGCCGAGCAGCGCCGCGAGCTCGGAGAGGTCGGCTTCGCCGACGCTCTCGGACGGCGGCGCGAGGGCCGCGCAGTCGAGCGCGGCGATCGCCG
>CAITLX010000838.1 GCA_903893335.1 uncultured delta proteobacterium
CGAGCGCAGGCGCGAGCGCCGCCACGACGCTCGCGACCGCGCCGTGCTCGCCGGGCTCGGCGAGCGCTCGCAGCGCGTCGTCGTCGAGCGGGCTCGCAGGCGGCGCGAGCGGCGCCGGCGGTCGCAGCGAAGCGCTCCGTCGCCACTGCGCGGGAGCGACGAGCGCGCCGACTGCGTGCACCGCCTCGGCGGTCGGTCGGTCGCCGAGCGACTCGGCCACCTCGGCGAGCGCGCGCAGCGCGCGCACGTCGCACGGGTCGCTCGCCAGCCGCGAGCGGAGCGCGTCGCGGGCGCGCGCGAACGCCTTCGGTCGCAGGGAGGCGAGCGCCTCGTGGCTGCGGAGCAGCGCGAGGCCGTCCTCGTCGGTGGGCGCCTCGGTGAGCAGCGCGTCGAGCGCGCGGACGGCCTCGCCGGGCTCGAGGACCTTGTCGCGCCAGATCGCCACCGCGAGCCGCGCGGCCTCGATTCGCCCCGCCGACGTCGAGCGCTCGCGCATGAGCTCCTCGAGGATGGCCGTGGCGTGACGCCACGCCGAGCTGCGTGCGGCGGCGCGCGCGAGCCGCTCGCGCACCGCGAGCGTGGCGAGCCCCGCCTGGTGCAGGCCGACGAGGACCTCGAGCGCGCGGGGGACGTCGTCGAGTCGGTGCTCGTAGAGGTCGACGGCGGCGAGGCCCGAGACGAGCCGCTGCGCGGAGGGTGCGGAGGCGACCGTGGTCAAGCGCGCCAGCGTCGCGGCGGCTGCGGCGTAGTTGCCGCGCGTCACCTCGATCTCGCCCGCGAGGGCGAGGGCGCCTGCGTGATCGGGATCGAGCCCGCGGACCTGATCGAGCGCGGCGATGGCCCCGTCGCGGTCGCCGAGCTGGCGAAGCGCCCGCGCGCGCTCCCAGTGCAGACCGATGGCCTCGTCGGCGTCGTCGGTGACCGCGAGGCGCCGCTCGATGAGCACGAGCACGCCCGCGTGGTCCGCGCGCGCGCGCACGCGGTGCAGCAGCCTCGCGAACGCGGGGGACGCCGCGTCTGCGTCGAGCGCGGCGAGGAGCGCGGTCTCGCCCGCGTCGTCGTCGTGCAGCACGTCGAAGGCGAGCTCGGCGGCGCGCTCGGCGAACGACGCGCGAAGCCTCGGCGAGGGGGCGAGCGCGGCCAGGCGCGTGCACGCCGTCGCCTCGCCACGGGCGTCGCCGAGCGCCGCGCTCGCGGCGCGCAGCCCTTCCCAGAGCGCCGTGTCGGCGGGTCGTGCGGCGCACAGCTCGGGCAGCAGCGCGTGCGCGCGGTCGGGGCGGTCGGCGGCGAGCCACTCGAACGCCGCGAGCGCGCGCGCGTCGATCTCGTCGTCGGCGTCGCCGAGGTCTCGCGCGGCGGCCAGGAGCGCGTCGGCGTGCTCCGCCGGCCCTCGAAGCGGTGCGATCTCCAGGCGCGCGAGGCGCACCGCGCCCGTGTCGGCGGTGACGTCGACCTGTGCCGACGGGTCGACGCGGTGTGTGAGCAGCGCGGCGGCTGCGGCCAGAGA
>CAITLX010000839.1 GCA_903893335.1 uncultured delta proteobacterium
CGCGTGATGGATCTGCTCAAGCAGGCGGGCGTCACCAAGATCGCGTTCGGCGTCACGCCGACGAGCCTCGAGCCGGGCGCCGCGCCCGCGCCCGCCCCGCACTGAGCGATGTCCTCCGACGGTCCGCGCGCGGCGGCCCTGCCGCCGCACCTCGCCGATCCGCTCGACCGCGTGATCGCGCTCGGCGCGCGCGCCACGCGCACCGGCGGCGCGGTCGGGCTCGCGTTCGCGCTCGCGCTGCACGGCACGATCGCGGGGCGAGCGCTGGCGTCTCCGTACGAGCTGCGCGACTGGACCGAGCAGATGCGCGCCGCGGTGCACGACCGCCTCTGGGCCGTCTACGACGTCGAGGTGCCGAAGCCGGCCGAGCCGCCCCCCGCGCCCGAGCCCGACAAGGCGCCGGAGCCCGCGCCGGCCCCCACCCCCGCGCCCCGCGCCGCCAAGGCCGCGCCGGTCGAGCCCGCAGCCGCCGCGGCGCAGGCCGGCAAGATCCTCGCGCAGGCGCCCGACCCCGACGAGCCGGTGGACCTCACGAAGGACGGCTTCGTCACGGGCAACGCCGACAGCTACGCGGGCGGCGTCACCGCCGCCTCGGGCACCTCGAAGGACGCCGTCTACGACCGCAACGCGCGCGCCGACGGCACGCCCGGCGGCAAGGGCACCGGGCCCGCTCCCACCGGCCCCGACCGCTCGCGCGGCGCGACGATCGCCCCCGGCGCGAGCTGGAGCTCGTGCCCCTTCCCCGCCGAGGCCGACGCCGACCAGATCGACTTCCAGACGGTGCAGATCATCGTGACCGTGCGCGGCGACGGCACCGCGCAGTCGGTCAAGGTCCTGGCCGATCCGGGCCACGGCTTCGGCCGCGCCGCGCGGCAGTGCGCGCTCGGCCAGCGCTTCGTCGCCGCGCTCGATCGCGACGGCAGCCCCATGCTGGGCACCACGCCGCCCATCCTCGTGCGCTTCACGCGTTGACGCTTGTTGGCCTCGGGGCGCGCGCTCGCGCTATCCTCGCCAGCGGTGGGTGCGGACAGGGTCGAGCAGCTCGGACGCGTGCAGCTCTTTGCGGGCCTCGGCCCCGAAGCGCTCGAGCTCGTCGCTCGCGCCACGACCGAGGAGGCGCACCCCATCGGCACGCTCATCTTCCGGCACGGCGACCCGGGCGAGAAGCTCTACCTCATCCTCGAGGGGCGCGTGCGCATCAGCCGCGACGTGCCCGGCATGGGCGAGGAGGCCCTCGCGGTGCTCGGCCCCGGCGACGTGTTCGGCGAGATGTCGCTGCTCGACGACTCGCCGCGCTCGGCCGACGCGCGCGTGCACGAGCGCTGCCAGCTGCTCGCGCTCTCGCGCGACGGCTTCGAGGACCTGCTCTTCTTGCACAAGGATCTCGCCTACGAGGTGCTGTGGAGCGTCGTGCGCATGCTCGCCCGTCGCCTGCGCGAGACGAACGACAAGCTCACGTTCCTCTCGATCAGCGGCAAGTTCTGACCGCCGCCGCCATCGGCGGAGCGTTCTCACCGGCGAGCGGCGCGACCCCGCCGCGGCTCGAGCGAGAGGATCTCCTCGAAGGGGCGCTCCCTTCGTATGGAAATCGCTCGGCATCCATGCGCCGAGGCGCGAGGGCGCGCGAGCACCGGAAAGTTGACACGGGTGCGCCTGTTCAGTAGCGTTCGGCCCATGCAAGGCTTGACCGACCGCCAGAAGGAGGTGCTCGCGTACATCCGCTCATCCATCGCGGATCGCGGCTACCCCCCCACGCTGCGCGAGATCGGCTCGCACATGGGCATCCGCTCGACCAACGGCGTCAACGACCACCTGCGCGCGCTCGAGCGCAAGGGGTACCTGCGCCGCGAGGACATGAAGTCGCGCGCGCTGCGCCCGACCGAGGACATGCCCCTCTCGCCCACCGTCGATGCCGCCGCGCACGACGACGAGCTCGTCGAGGTGCAGGTGCTCGGGCGCGTCGCAGCGGGCCTGCCGCTGCTCGCCGAAGAGAACATCATCGACACCGTCCGCATCGACCGCACGCTCGTGCGCGGCGGGCGCGAGGTGTTCGGCCTCAAGGTCACCGGCGACTCGATGATCGACGCCGGCATCCTCAGCGGCGACTACATCTTCGTGAAGAAGCAGCTCGTCGCGCAGCGCGGCGACATCGTCGTGGCGCTCATCGGCGACGAGGCCACCGTCAAGTACTACTTCCCCGAGCGCGACTACGTGCGCTTCCAGCCCGCCAACGCGCAGATGGCCCCCATCCTCGTGCGCGCCAGCGACTTCCGCGCGACGATGCTCCTCGGCGTCGTCGTCGGCGTCTACCGCCGCATGTGATCTGACGCGTCAGGCGTCGGCGTCTGCCGCCGCATGTGATCTGACGCGTCAGGCGTCGGCGTCTACCGCCGCATGTGACGCCGGGGGTTGCCCCCCCTTGGCCCCCCCCGGGTCCGCCATCGTGCGGTCCCCCGGACGACCCCCGTTGAGTCTTGGGCGCTCGCTTGGTAGCGTGCCGACCCGCATGTCGCCCCACCCTTCCCGCATCGTGATCGTCGCCGCGGTCGCGGCCCTCGCCGCCGCCAGCGGCGTGGGGTGCGGTGGCACGCTCTACGCGCTCCAGGCCAACGCCGCCGCCAGCAAGGTCGAGCAGGCCAAGCAACTCGGCGCCGAGTCGCTCGCGCCCTACGAGTTCACCTACGCGCGCGAGCACATGACGAAGGCGATGTCCGAGGCCGCCGAGGGCGACTACTCCGACGCCATCGGCCTCGCCGAGGTCGCCGAGGACTACGCCGACCGCGCCATCAAGCTCGCGCGCGCCGCGCACCGCGGAGCGGGCCGATGAGGGGCGCTCTGCGAAGCGCAGCGATCGGCGGCGCGATGAGGGGCTCCGTGCGCCGCACGCTCGCGTGCCTGTGCCTCGCCACGTTCGGCGTCTCGGTCGGGTGCAGCCAGGGGCCCGTGCTCCGCGGGCAGATCGAGGGCCTCGAGAAGATCGCCGCGCAGGCCGAGCGCAACGGCGCCGCGCGCTGCGCGCCGCGCGAGCTCGCGACGGCCAAGTCGCAGCTCGAGTTCGCGAAGCTCGAGCTCGACCAGGGCTTCTTGTCGCGCGCGGGCAAGCACCTCGACGCCGCGCAGCCCAACGCGCAGGCCGCCTACGATCTCTCGCCGCCCGACCGCTGCGCCGCGCGCAGCCTCGTCGTGCCGAAGATCGGCGACCGCGACGGCGACGGCTACCTCGACCCCGACGACAAGTGCCCCGACGAGCCCGAGACCTGGAACGGCTTCGAGGATCTCGACGGCTGCCCCGATGACCCCGACACCGACGGTGACGGCGTGGTCGACTCGCTCGACGCGTGCATCGTCGACCCCGAGGACAAGGACGGCTACCTCGACGGCGACGGCTGCCCCGAGACGGACAACGACTTCGACGCCATCCCCGACACGGCCGACAAGTGCCCCGACGAGGCCGAGGACCCGGACGGCTACCAGGACGAGGACGGCTGCCCCGAGCCCGACAACGACCAGGACACCGTCGTCGACGTCGACGACGCCTGCCCCAACGAGCCCGGTCCCCCCGGAGGCGACAAGCCCGGCTGCCCCAAGCAGTCCTTGGTCGTCGTCACCGACAAGGAGATCAAGATCACGCAGCAGATCCACTTCGAGTTCGACAAGGACATCATCCGCAAGGAGAGCTTCCCTGTCCTCGACGCGGTCGCCGACGTGCTGCGCAACACCGCGGGCATTCGCCTCGAGGTGCAGGGCCACACCGACAGCAAGGGTCAGCCGGCGTACAACCTCAAGCTCAGCGATCGCCGCGCCGCCTCCGTCCGCAAGTACCTCGTCGGCAAGGGCATCGCAGCCGAGCGCCTCGTGTCGAGGGGCTACGGCATGACGAAGCCCATCGTCGCCAACGACAGCGACGCGAACCGCGCGCTCAACCGCCGCGTGCAGTTCATCCGCACCGAATCGCCCGGAAACACGACACCCCGCAAGTAAGGCGTCGCCCCGAAGGCCGTTCGCCCACCGTTTCGAGATCGTCCCCCAGGAGACTCAGCCGTGACCCGTCGCTTCATTCGCTCTTTGATCGTCGCCACCTCGCTCTCTTCCGTCGCCCTCGTGCCGTCCGTCTCCGACGCCGCGGGCAAGGACAAGGCCGCGCAGAAGCTCCAGCGCGACGCGATGGATAACGACTACCTCGCGACGAAGTTCCCGGACGCCGAGGCCAAGCTCCGCAAGGCCATCAAGCTCTGCGGCGCCGACGCCTGCTCGCCGAAGGTGCTCGCGCAGCTTCACCGCGACCTCGGCGTCGTGCTCATCGGCGGCGAGAACAAGAAGGACGAGGGCAAGGGCGCCTTCCTCCTCGCGTTCAAGGCCGACCCGGGCGTCGCGCTCGACAAGGACCTGACGACGCCCGACATCCAGAAGGCGTTCGAGGACGCGAAGAAGGGGGGCGGCAAGGCCACCGCCGCTCCTGCCGACGAGGAAGAGGAAGAAGAAGAGGAGCCGAAGCCCAAGCCGAAGCCCAAGAAGAAGGTCGTCGAGGCGAGCAGCGACATGGTGCACACGCCTCCGACCGAGTCGCCGGTGCTCACGCCCGTGCCGCTCTACGTCGAGCTGCCCGAGGACGTGACCGCGGTGAAGGTGCAGGTCCGCTACAAGCCGTTCGGCGCGCCCGAGTGGAAGACGCTCGAGCTTCGCAAGATGGGCGGCGGCTGGGGCGCCGAGATCCCGTGCCTCGAGATCGGCAGCACCACCGGCGACCTCTCCTATTACGTGCAAGCGGTCGATGCGAGCGGCGACGTCGTCTCCACGAGCGGCAACCGCAACACGCCCAACAAGCTCCCCATCAAGAACGAGCTCAAGGGGGACGCGCCGCGCCTGCCGGGCAAGCCCCCGCCGGCTGCGTGCGACGACCCCAACGCCTGCCCGCCCGGCTTCCCCTGCGCCGGCAAGAAGCCGAAGAAGGGCGCCAAGGGCTGGGGCGCGAGCTGCGAGGCCGACAAGGAGTGCGGCGACGGCCTGCTCTGCAAGAGCGGAAGCTGCGAGTCCGGCGAGGCGGCCGCGAAGGCGCCCGAGCCGACCGAGGAGCCCGCCAAGGGCTGCGAGTCCGACCTCGACTGCGACGGCGGCGTGTGCAGCAGCGGCCAGTGCCAGTCGAGCTCGTCGGGCAAGAAGAACTGGGGCAGCGTCTCGATCGAGCAGGACATCGCGCTCGTGTCGGGCAGCGACGTCTGCTCGGCGCCGAGCCAGACCGACAACGGCTACTCGTGCTTCCGCGGCGACGGGCAGCAGTACCACGGCACCCCGCTCCCCGGCACCGCCGACGCCATCTCGGGCGGCGTCGCCCCCGCCACCACCCGCATCCTCGCGGGCTACGACCGCGTCGTGCTCCCGAACGTCACCGTCGGTGCGCGCCTCGGCTACGCGCTGCGCGGCGGGCCCAAGCCCGACGGCGGCGTCGCGTTCCTGCCCGTGCACGCAGAGGCGCGCGTCGCCTACTGGCTCGGCCGCGACCCCTTCTCGCGCGTCGGCCTCCGCCCCTACGTCTTCGCCGCGGGCGGCCTCGCCCAGGTCGACGTCAAGGTCCAGGTCCAGGTCCGCGAGGACGTGACCGTGCTCCCGATCGACCGCCTCCAGCCCGACAACCCCGATCAGCAGATGCTCGACGCCTGGAAGAAGATGGGCCAATCGTTCGGCGCAATCGGCGGCGGCTTGATGTACGCCACCAGCGCCCACAGCGGGATCGTCGGCGACCTCAAGCTGATGATGATGTTCCCCTCGTCGGGCTTCGTCGTCGCCCCGGAGATCGGCTACGTCGTCGGCTTCTGACGCCGCTGCCCCGGCCGGCGCGACGCTCGTCGCGAAGCTCCGCGCTCAGGTCGAGCGCGGGGCCGACCGCGTCGCGCTGCGAACGCGCCGCGGCGCCCGCTGGGCGTCGACGACCTGGGCCGAGTGGGACGCCCGCGCGCGCGCGGTCGCCGGCGGCCTCATCGAGGCGGGCATCGAGCGCGGCGATCGCGTGGCGATCTTCGCGCAGACGCGCGAGGAGTGGGCCATCGCCGACCTCGCGATCGCGCTCGCCGGGGCCGTCTCGGTGCCGGTCTACCCCACGCTCACCGCAGAGCAGGTCGGCCACGTGCTGGTCGACAGCGGCGCGCGCGCGGCGTTCGTCGAGGGGGCCGAGCAGCGCGACGTCGTGCTCGCCGAGTCGCGCGCCGATCTCGTGCGCATCGTCGTGTTCGACGCCGCCGCGGTCGGCGGCGACCCTCGCGTCGTGTCGCTCGGCGAGCTCGGTCGCCCCGAGCGCGCCGCCGACGTCGCCGCGCGCGAGGCGCAGGTGCGCCCCGGCGATCTCGCCACGATCATCTACACCTCGGGCACCTCGGGGCAGGCCAAGGGCGTGATGCTCACGCACGGCGCCCTCGCGCACGAGATCGAGGCGCTCGGAAGCGTGCTCCCGCTCACCGCGCGCGACGAGCAGCTGCTCTTCTTGCCGCTGGCCCACGTGCTCGGACGCGTGCTGCTGCTCGCGGCGCTCGAGGTCGGCTACGCGACGGCGTTCGCGCGCAGCCTCGCGCACGTCCTCGACGACCTCGCCGAGGTCGAGCCCACGTTCTTCGCGTCGGTGCCGCGCCTCTACGAGAAGATCCACGCGGTGGCCGTGGACAACGCGTCGTCCGAGGGGCCCGTCAAGGAGCGCCTCTACCGCTGGGCCATCCGCGTCGGCGCCGAGCGCTCGGCCGCCGCGCGCTCGGGGGGCTGGGTCGGGCCGCGCCTCGCCGTCGCGCACCGCTACGCCGATCAGCTCGTGCTCTCCAAGGTGCGCGCGCGCTTCGGGCGCCGGCTGCGCTTCGCCATCTCGGGCGGCGCGCCGCTCGCGCGCGAGCTGGCCGAGTGGTTCCACGCGTGCGGCGTGCTCGTGCTCGAGGGCTACGGCCTCACCGAGACGTGCGCCGCGACGCACGTCAACCGCCCCGGCGCCTTCCGCTTCGGCACCGTCGGGCAGCCCGTGCCGGGCGTCGAGGTCGCGATCGCCGCCGACGGCGAGGTGCTGCTGCGCGGCCCCACCATCATGCGCGGCTACTTCGGTCAGCCCGACGCCACCGCCGACGCCCTCGACGCGCAGGGCTACCTGCACTCGGGCGACATCGGGCGCGTCGACGCCGACGGCTTCCTCGCCATCACCGATCGCAAGAAGGACATGATCGTGACGGCCGGCGGCAAGAACGTCGCGCCGCAGAACCTCGAGGCGATGCTGCAGAAGTCCCCCTGGATCGAGCAGGCGGTCATCCTCGGCGACGGGCGCAAGCACCTCGTCGCGCTCATCGCGCTCGACGTCGCGGCCGCGACGCGCTGGGCGCGCGAGCACGGGCGCCCCGACGACCTCGCGTCGCTCTCGCACGACCCCGAGCTGCGCGCGCTCGTCGAGATCGACGTCGACGCCGTCAACCGCAAGCTCGCGAAGTTCGAGGCCATCAAGCACTTCGCCATCCTCGACCGCGAGCTCACCATCGAGGGGGGCGAGCTGACGCCGACGCACAAGGTGCGGCGCAAGGTCGTCGAGGCTCGCTGCGCCTCGCTGCTCGACTCGCTCTACGCGGGCTGAGCGCGCAGCGGGTGTCGCGCCACGAGCGCCTCGTGTAGCCTCGCTGCGCCGGCGCAGGCCGCCGGTCGAAGGAGGCTCGCGTGACGCAGGGCAGCGGATGGGGCGGCAGCGGTGGCGGTTCCAACGATCGGCCCCCCGCGCCTCCGGGCGCGAG
>CAITLX010000840.1 GCA_903893335.1 uncultured delta proteobacterium
GCGGCCACGTCGGGCGCAGCGGTCGGCGCCGCCGCCAGCACCGCTGCCGCTCGCCCAGCCGACGCCCGGTCGGCCAGCGCGTAGGCCACCGCGAGGCCCGCCGCGGCGTCGGCTCCCGGCATGCGCATGTGCTCTGCGGCGCGCTCGAGCATCTCGTCGGGCACGGCGGCCGTCCACCGCGGGCGGCGACCTCGCGCGTCGGCGGGCGACGCGGACGCGCCGGCGACGACCGCGAGCGCGCAGACCAGGGTGACCCGCGCCGTGCGCCCGAGCGGAGCCATGGGTCATTGCTATCATGGACCTGCGGCTGCCAAGACGGAGAGCGTCGAATCGCGCCGCGCGAGAGCCGCTCGACGCGGGCGCGCGGCGTGTGGGCCTTAAGCCGGATGGACGGGCTGTCGGGACTGCCGGACAAATAGGGGGACCCGAATCAGGTTCGCCAACGTCGGCGACGTGTCGGCGCCGTAGCAAGAGGCGAGCGAGTGGTGCCGAGAGCAGCGGGCAGCGGGGACTCCAGCGTTCGCACCCGCGTCTTGCTCGTCGAGGACGACCCCGACCTGCGCAGCGCGCTCGCCGATCTGCTGCGCGCCGACGGCTTCGAGGTGACGACGGCCGAGCATGGCGACGCGGCGCTGGCCCGCCTGCGCGACGGCTCGCCCTCGCCCGACGTCATCGTCTTCGACCTGATGATGCCCGAGAAGGACGGCTGGGAGCTTCGCGTCGAGCAGAAGCGCGACCCGGCGCTGCAGCGCATTCCGGTCGTCGCGATCTCCGCCGACGGCAGCGCGCAGGCCGCCGCCATCGACGCCGCGCAGTACCTGCGCAAGCCCTTCGCCTACGACGACCTGCGGCAGGCGATCCGGTACGCCCTGCGCAACCGCTTCGCGCGCGACGGCGACCGCGCGACGTCCCTCGCCTCGCTGGCAGCGGGGCTCGCGCACGAGATCAACAACCCGCTCACGTACGTGCTGACCAACCTGCGCATGGTCGCGGGGGGCGCCCAGGGCACGGCGGGCGCCGCCGGCGCGCTCGAGGAGCCAGCGGCCCGCGAGATGCTCGGCGACGCGATCGAGGGCGCCGAGCGCATCCGGCGCGTCATGGAGCGCGTCGCGACGTTCGCCTCGCAGTCGGACCACGATCGCGCGCCGATCGATCCGCGCGTCGTGGCGAACGCCGCCGTGCTCGCGACCTTGGACGTCATCCGGCCGCACGCGACGCTGGTGACCGATCTTCGCGCGACGCCGCGGATCGTCGCGAACGCAGCGACGCTGGAGCAGGTCTTCACGCAGCTGCTCGTGCACGCGGCGCGCGTCGCGAGCGCCGCGTGCACGACCGCCGAGCGACCTCCCTCGGTGGGCATCGCCACGCACACGGCCGCCTCGGGGCACGCCATCGTCGATGTCTGGCACGACGGCGAGCCCTCCCACTCGGGGCGCGGCGCCGAGCCCGCGCTGCCCGGCGCCAGCGCGTCCGACCACGCGCTCGTGCTCTCCATCTGCACCGGCGCGGTGACCTCTTTCGGCGGCGAGCTGTCGTGCCTGCCGCGACCGAACGGCGGCACGCTGTTCCGCACGACGCTGCCGCTCGACCCGCTCGACGCGAAGCCGTAGCGGCTGCGGCCCGGGTCAGCCGCGGCGCGCGGGGTCGTCGGCCTCGGCCA
>CAITLX010000841.1 GCA_903893335.1 uncultured delta proteobacterium
CGGCGATCGACCCGGTCGCCCGGTCGCAGCTCGACGCGCGACATCTCGCCCGCGAGCGGCGCGGCGACCACGAAGCGGTCGCGCACGCGCGTGCGCCCCGGCTCCTCGATCAGGACGCGCAGCGGGCCGCGCGCGACCTTCGCCGTCTCGACGGCGAGCGGCCGCGGTCGCGCGGCGAACGCGATGGCGGCGACCACGGCGAGCGCCACCGCCGCGTAGACCGCCCTGCGCGCCCAGCGGCGCCGCGAGAGGGCGGCCCGGCGGGAGGCGGGCGCGAGCGGCTGGGCAGGTCGTCCGGGGTTCGGTTCGTTGGGGGTCACGTTCATTCCCTCGCTTTGAGCGCTCCGACCAGATCGAGCTCGCCGAGCTTGCCGCGCACCAGCAGCGCGCTGCCCATCGCTGCGAGCAGCGTGACGCACGCGCCGAACGCGTAGGTCGCGCCCGAGATGATGACGGGCATCCGGTAGAGCTCGGCGTCGACGTTGGCCATCATGAAGCCGGACAGCGCCCGGCCGACGAGGAGCCCGGGCGGCACGGCGACGAGCACGTGCGTGGCGAGCTCGCCGAGCAGCACGGCCGAGATCTCGCCCCGGGTGAAGCCGAGCACGCGCAGCGTCGCGAGGTCACGGCCCCGCACCGACAGCGCGATGCGCGCGTTGTTGTAGACGATGGCGAGCGCGATCGCGCAGCCGAAGAGCGTGAGCACGAGCGCCGTGATGCGCATCGTCTCGGCCGTCTGGCGCTCGAACTGCGCGATGACCTGCCGTCGCTTGCCCACCGACGCGACCGCGGGCAGCCGCTTGAGGCGCGCGTCGACGCCGGCCTCGTCGGCCGGGTCGGTGCGCAGGAGCGCAGTCGAGACGACGGGCTCCTCGCCGACGAGCCGGTGCAGCGCGCCGAGCTCCATGTGGGCCATCATCCCGAACACCTCGCGCGAGAGCGCCGTCACCTGCGCGGTGCGCGTGCGCCGGTCCCCCTCGAGCACCTCGAGCGTCACGCTGTCGCCGACGGTGAGGCCCAGCTTGTCCGCGAGCATGTCGGTCAGCATCAGGCCGTCGTCCGGGACGGGCGCGACGTGCCAGGGCCACTCGACGACGCGACGAAGCTCGGCTCCGGCGGGGTGGCCGACGAGCGCGGTCTCGTGGAAGCGGTGGCCCGAGCGCAGGCGCACGGGCACGACGCGCAGCGGCTCGACGGCGAGCACCCCCGGCATCGCCGCGAGCGTGCGCAGCGAGGACGCGGGCACGGGGCGCGTGAACGAGACGGCGACGTCGTGGCGCTCGGCCGACTCGAACTCGAGGTCGAGGATGACGTCGAAGGCGTCGAAGGTGAAGCCGCCGACGACCACGACGCCCACGCCGCACGCGATGCCCGCCACCGAGAAGAAGAAGCGCAGCGGCCGGCGCGTCAGCTCGCGCAGCACCATGCGCCCCTCGGTCGAGAGCAGGCGCGCGACGCCGAGCCGCTCGAGCAGCGAGGGCTCGTAGGTCGGCGGCGCCTCGGGCTGCATCGCCTCGGCGGGCGGCAGCCGCACGACGCGCGCGACGACGCCGAGCGCGCCGAGCGCGGCCGACGCGAGGCTCACGAGCACGCCTGCGGCGGCGATGCGGGCGTCGAGCCGGTAGGCGAGGCTCGGGAAGCGAAAATAGGGCGCGTACATGCCGAGCGTGCCGCGGCCGAGCCAGGCGCCGAGCGCGACGCCGGCCACGCAGCCGAGCGCGGCGATGGCGCCGACGAGCTCGAGGAAGTGCGCGCCGATGCGGGCGCGGCCGTAGCCGAGCGCCTTGAGCGTGGCGATCTGCGGGCGCTGCAGGTGCACGAGCCGCGACAGCACGACGTTGACGAGGAACGCGGCGACGCCGAGAAAGAGCATCGGCGCCACGGTGGCGTAGCTGTCGAGCTGGCTGAGCTCGTTGTCGACGAAGAACGCCGAGGGCTGGCGGCTGCGCCCCACCGAGCCGACGCCGCCGTAGGGGGCGACGAGCGCGTCGAGCTGCGCGCGCACGTCGCGCTCGCTCGCGCCCGGCTCGAGGCGCAGCGTCACGTCGTCGAACGCGCCCGCGAGGTCGAACGCGGGCGCCATCGCGTCGCGCCCCATGAACAGCACCGCGAAGTGCAGGGCGTCGGGCGCGAACTCCTGGCCCGCGCCGCCGCCGACGGCCATGACGTACTCGGGCGACAGCACGACGCCGACGACCTGCAAGGAGCGCAGCACGCCGTTCATCACGACCGGCAGGCGCGCGCCGGGCTCGAGGTGGTGCGCCTCGGCGAACGACTCGAGCACGAGCACCTCGTCGGGGCGCGAGGCGTCGAGCGCGCGCCCCTCGCGCAGCACGAGCGCGTTGAGGCGCGGCTCGCCGCTGCGCGGCAGGCTGACCAGGCGCCCGGTCGCGGGCTCCGAGAGCCCCTCGACCGGGAGCATCACGGGCTCGACCAGGCGCGTCTCGGCCAGCGCGACGCCGGGGATGTCGGCGATGCGCGCCGCGAGCGACTCGGGGGCGCGCTTGACGTGCGCGAACACGTCGGCGAACCGGCACGACGCGTAGTAGTCGTCGCGCGCCGCGAGCAGCGACGCGTACGCGCTCTGCAGCGTGACGTAGCTGGCGATGCCGCACGCGACGACGAGCGCGATGGTGAGACCCTGGCCGACCATGCGGCCGAGGTCGCGCCGCAGCTTGGTCGCGAGCGCGCTCACCAGGAGATCTCCGTCGGGGCGAGCTTGTCGGGGTTCTCGTCGATGGCGCGGATGCGCCCGCCCGAGAGGTGGATGACCCGGTCGGCCATGCGCGCGATGGGCGCGTTGTGCGTGATGATCGCGGTCGTCGCGCCGAGCTCGCGGTTGATGCGCGCGAGCGCCGAGAGCACCACGCGCCCGGTCAGGTAGTCGAGCGCGCCGGTCGGCTCGTCGCACAGCAAGAGGTCGGGGCGCTTCGCGATGGCGCGCGCGATGGCGACGCGCTGCTGCTCGCCGCCCGACAGCTCGGAGGGGAAGTGGTCCATGCGGTCGCCGAGGTCGACCAGCGCGAGGGCCTCCTCGGGCGACATCGGGTCGTCGGCGATGTCGGTCGCGAGCGCGACGTTCTCGCGCGTCGTGAGGCTCGGGATGAGGTTGTAGAACTGAAAGACGAACCCGACGTGCTCGCGCCGGTAGCGCGTCATGTGCTCGTCGTCGGCGAGGGTGAGGTCGTGCTCGCGGTAGCGCACGTCGCCGCTGGTGGCCGCGTCGAGCCCGCCGAGGATGTTGAGCAGCGTCGATTTCCCGCTCCCCGACGCGCCGAGCAGCACGACCAGCTCCCCCTCGTAGAGGTCGAGATCGACGCCCGAGAGCGCCGTGACGGCGACCTCGCCCATCTCGTAGATCTTGACCAGGCCGCGGGCCGAGAGGACCGCGCGCGCGTGCTGTCCTGGGGGGGACATGGCGGCGACGCTCCGGCTCGGCTCAGGCGGCGGCGGGGGCGAGCGAGCGAACGAACGCTTGCAGGTGCTCGCGGCGCTCGGGGGCGACGTACTCGAAGTTGACCTGGCGCGCGGTCACCTCGAAGAACGAGCGCTCGGCGGCGAGCAGCCCGCGCTCGGCCGACGCGAGCGCGTCGGGGGCGACGCCGGCGAGATCGGCGCGCACGAGCGCCGCCTCGGCGGCCCTGCCCGTTTGCAGGAAGTAGGCGCCGAGGATGAGCTTGGCCTTGACGATGAGCGGCGCGAAGACGCCCTTGCGCACGTGCGAGATGGCCAGCTCCTCGTCGAGCACGGCGCGCGCCATCGGGCTCTTCTCGTCGTACGCGCGGCGTACGACGAAGCCGAGGTCGAACGCGGCCATGTCCTCGACGAAGTCGAGCCCCGCCGAGCGCGCGACGTCGCCGTAGTAGTGGAAGCCGCGCGCGATGGAGCGCAGCGTGTCGGGGCGCGCGCGCAGATCGTGGGCGAGCAGGCGGTACTGGTAGAAGACGTCGTAGACGGCGTGGACGTCCTTCCGCTTGATGGCCTCGCGCAGGAAGTTGTTGAAGTAGCGCAGCGACAGCTCGACGACCTTGTCGTCGCCGCGCGCCGCGGCGGCCACGGCGATGACGCGGTTGGCGTCGCTGACGCTCGACACGACGTCGGCCGTCTTGCTGAGCGCGTGCTGGTAGGCGAGGAACATCTGCGTCATCGCCTTCATCTCGAACCAGCTCTTGTCCTCGTTCAGCAGCTCGATCGCGTCGGAGGAGAGGCCGACGAAGTCTCCGCGATCGACCTTGAACCAGGCGGCCGGCATGGTCGGCTTGTGCGTGCCGTGGTGATCGAGCGTGCGCTTGACCGCCCAGAGGCCCTCGAGCGCCACGCTGCGGTCGGCTCGGTCGAGCGCCTTCAGGATGATGGTGCCCATCTGGTAGAGGCGCTCGTGCGCGGCGGCCTGCCCCTCCTCGGTGCCGAGCTTGCCCGAGGCGACGTCGTCGACGATGCGGGTCGTCTCGTCGTGCAGCCGACCGAGGATGTTCGACGGGTCGAGGAAGCGCACGACGTAGAAGAAGTACGGCACCAAGATGGCCCAGCCGGCCAGCGCGCCCCAGACCGCGACGCGGAAGGCCCAGACGGGCGCGAACTTCGGGCCGATGATGTAGTCGACCCAGAGCACGTTGGCGGCGCCGAACGCCATGAACACGAGCACCAGCTGGTTGACACGGTCCCGGAAGAACATGTCGATGAGCTTCGGCGTGTGCATGTTCGCCGTCAGGGGGATGGCGAGGCCGATGGTCGCGATGAGCATCGCGAGGATGTTGTTGTAACCGCGCGCCATCGGGCTGAGCACGTCGACGAGCTTGGCGTTGTTCACGTCCGCCCAGCTCATCTCGCCGGCGCTCGGCATGCCGAGCCGCCACCACTCGGCGAGGAACTCGACCGAGAAGATCGCGAAGAACACGCCTGCGAGCACGAGCGCGGTGGCACGAAAGGACGCCTTCATGGGGGCCATGGTACGCCCTTGCGCCGAGCATGGAACCGCCAGGCGCGGGTGGAGCGTCTCAGCGCTGCGCGAGCAGCTCGACGCGCAGCCGCACGCTGCCGGTGACGACCCCCGAGAGGCGCAGCGACAGCTCGATCTCGGGGCCCGCGGTGAGCGCGTCGGCGAGCGAGAGCAGCGCCATTCCCATGGGCTCGTCGGCCGTGCCGAGGTCGACGTCGTC
>CAITLX010000842.1 GCA_903893335.1 uncultured delta proteobacterium
CCCCGCGACCGCGCCGCTGGCCTCGTTCGACGTGCAGCAGGGCGCGGTGCGCCTGCGCCCGGGCGCCGTCCCCCTCGCGTTCGACACCGTGGTGGCCGAGCTCGGCGCGCCCCTCGCGCGCGCGCCCGTCACCGCGCGCGTCGCGACCATCGAGTCGCGCACCGGGCTCTCGTTCGCCCCGCTCGACGGGCGCGTCGTGTCGGTGGCGGTGCACATCGGCGACCGCGTCAAGGAGGGCGACCGCATCGCGCTGGTGCGCAGCGGCGAGCTGGCCACGATGCACCGCGAGCTGCACGCCGCGGAGCTGACGATGAAGACGAAGCAGGCGCTGGCCGATCGGCTCCGCCTGCTCATCGAGTCGCGCGCCGCCTCGCAGAACGACCTGCTCGTCGCCGAGAGCGAGATCGCCGAGGCGCGCCTCTCGGCCACCGCCGCCGACGCGAAGATCGCGTCGCTGCAGGTGCGCGCCGAGGGAGACGCCGCCTACTGGGTGCTCGCGCACAAGTCGGGCATCGTCGTGCAGCTCGACGCAGCGGCGGGCAAGCAGGTCGGCCCCGAGCGCGACCAGCCGCTGGCCACCGTGGCGGACCTCGACGAGGTGCTCGTCGTCGGCGACGTGCCCTCGCGCGACGTCGGGGGGCTCACCCCCGGCATGACGGTCGCCGTCGCCGAGACGGGCGGCCCCGAGGTCGAGCCGGGCGTCGTCGAGACGGTCTCCGACGTGCTCGATCCCGACCGACAGACCGTCCCGCTGCGCATCCGCGCGGCCAACAAGGGCTACCACCTGCGCCCCGGCGAGTTCGTCGTGGTCACCTTCCCTCCCCGCGCCGACGACCGCGTGCTGCAGGTCCCGCGCGAGGCGGTCGTGAGCGACGGCGCGCAGAGCGTCGTGTTCGTCGAGACCGAGCCGGGCGTGCTGCGTCGCAAGCTCGTGCAGGTCGGCCGCCAGACGAAGGAGCGCGCCGAGATCCTGGGCGGCATCGCGCCGGGCGACCGCGTGGTCGTGCGCGGCGCGCTGCTGCTGCTCAACGCCATCGGCATCCAGGGCTGACGCGACCCATGTTCGAGCGGATCGTCGAAGCTTGCCTCGCGCACCGCCTCGCGGTGCTGGTCGCGACGTTCGTCGTCGCCGTGTGGGGCGTCTGGTCGTTCAGCGGCCTGACCATCGAGGCCTTCCCCGACCCCACCGACACGCAGGTGCAGATCATCACGCTGCTGCCGGGCCAGCCCGCCGAGGAGATGGAGCGGCAGGTGTCGATCCCCATCGAGCGCGTGGTCAACGGCATGCCGGGGCTGACGCGCGTGCGCAGCATCAACCTGTTCGGCCTCTCGTACGTCACGCTGACCTTCCGCGACGGCGTCGACGCGTACTTCGCGCGCGCGCAGACCGCCGAGCGCCTGCGGCTGGTCGAGCTGCCCGAGGGCGTCGTCCCGCAGCTCGGCTCGCTCTCGACGCCGATAGGCGAGATCTACCGCTACACGCTGACGTCGGACACGTCCGACCCGCTCGCGCTGCGCACGCTCGAGGACTGGGTCGTGCGCCCGCGGCTGCTGCAGGTCGACGGCGTCGCCGACGTCGTCAGCTACGGCGGGCTGCAGCGCGAGATCCACATCCGCCCCGACCCCGTGGCGCTCGCCGCCAAGCGCCTCACGGTCGCCGACCTCGAGGCCGCGCTCGCGGGCGCCTCCTCGAACGCGTCCGGCGGCGTGATGGAGCGCGGCTCCGAGGCCTTCGTCATCCGCAGCGCCGGGCTCTTCGCCGACGTCGCCGACATCGGGCACGTCGCGGTCGCCTCGCGCGGCGGTACGCCCATCCTGCTGTCGGACGTGGCCTCCGTCGACGTCGGCTGGGCGCCGCGCCAGGGCATCGTCGGCCGGGGCGACAACCAGGACGCCGTGCAGGGCATCGTGCTCATGCGCCGCGGCGAGAACCCCACGCTGGTGCTCGACCACGTGCGCGCGCGCGTCGACGAACTCAACGCCGGCGGGCTGCCCTCGGGCGTCCGCCTCTCGGTCTTCTACGACCGCACCGAGCTCGTCTCCAAGACGCTGTCGACCGTCGGGCGCAACCTGCTCGAGGGCGCGGTGCTCGTCGTCGTCGTGCTCTTCGTCTTCCTGCTCGATCTCCGCGCGGCGCTCATCGTCGCGTGCCTCATCCCCCTGTCGCTGCTCTCGGCGTTCATCTACCTGCGGGCGCGCGGCATGGCGGCCAACCTGCTGTCGATGGGGGCCGTCGACTTCGGCGTCATCGTCGACGGCGCGGTCGTGGTCGTCGAGTCGATCGTGCAGCGCCTCGCGCGCGGCGGCGTGCCGCACCCCGACATGGTGCCGAGCCGCATCCGCCGCGCGGTCGCCGACGTGGCGCGCCCCACCGTGTTCTCGCTGCTCATCATCATGGCGGCGTACCTCCCCATCTTCCTGCTCGAGCGCGTCGAGGGGCGCATCTTCGCGCCGATGGCGCACACCGTCGTGGCCGCGCTCGCCGGCAGCCTCGTGTTCTCCGTCGCGCTCGTGCCGGTGCTCGCCACCTTCGCGTACCGCAAGCCGCGCCCGCACCGCGAGTCGCCCGTGCTGCGCATCGCCGCCGAGCTGTACGCGCCGACGCTCCGCGCCGCGATCCGCCGTCCGTGGCTGGTCATCGGGCTCGCCGCCGCGTCGCTGCTGTTCGCCGGCCGCGTGCTCGCGACGCGCGGCAGCGAGTTCCTGCCCGAGCTCAACGAGGGCGCGATGTACCTCACCTTCACGCTCCCCTCGAACACCTCGCTCACCGAGGGGCGAAGGCTCGCGCCGCTGCTCACGACCATCCTCGATCGCTTCCCGCAGGTCGAGTCGCGCGTCAGCCAGCTCGGCCGACCCGAGGACGGCACCGACCCGAAGCTCTCGAACAACCTCGAGATCTTCGTCAAGCTCCGGCCCGCCGAGACCTGGCCGAAGGAGACGCCGACCCTCGGCGCGCTCATGGACGCGATGAACGCCGCGTTCACCGCCATCCCCGGCCTCGAGGTCAACTTCTCGCAGCCCATCCGCGACAACGTCAACGAGTCGATCGCCGGCCAGCAGGGGCAGGTCGCGCTCAAGATCTTCTCGCCGGACATGGAGGTCCTGCGCAAGGCCGCCGACGAGGCGAAGGCCGCGCTCTCCTCGGTGCCCGGCGTCGCCGACCTCGGCGTCGTCAAGAGCGCCGACGTCCCCGAGGTGCAGGTGCGCCCGATGCGCGAGACGCTCGGTCGCTTCGGCCTCACGATGCGCGACGTGCAGGGCTTCCTCTCGACGGCGCTCGGCGGCCGCGCCGTGGGGCAACTCTGGGAGGGGGACCGCTCGTTCGACGTCGTCCTGCGCTTCCCCGAGGCGGCGCGCGAGACGGTCGACGAGCTCTCGCGCCTGCGCGTGCCGACGCCGTCGGGCGCGCTCGTGCCGCTCGGCACGCTCGCCGAGATCCGCGTCGGCTACGGCCGCGCCGCGGTCAACCGCGAGAACTCGCAGCGCTACGTGGGGCTGCGCATGAACGTGCGCGGCCGCGATCTCGGCTCGTTCGTCGACGACGCGCGCGTCGCGGTCGAAAAGGGCGTGGGCAAGCACCCCGGCATGCGCGTCGAGTGGGGCGGCGAGTTCGAGTCCAAGGAGCGCGCGATGGCGCGGCTCGCGCTCGTCGTGCCCGTCGCGCTCGTGCTCACCTTCGCGCTGCTGTTCAACGCGTTCCGCTCCGTCTCGCTCGCGCTGCTCGTGCTGCTCAACGTGCCGTTCGCGCTCGTCGGCGGCGCCATCGCGCTCGCGCTCTTCGACATGCCCGTCTCCATCGCGGCGGCGGTCGGCTTCATCGCGCTGGTCGGCCAGGCCGCGCTCAACGGCGTGCTCGTGCTCTCGGCGATCGAGGCCAAGCGTCGCGAGGGGCTGCACATCGACGAGGCCATCGTCCTCGGCGCGGGCGAGCGGCTGCGCGCCGTGCTCATGACGGCGGCGCTCGCGGCGCTGGGCCTCGTGCCGGCTGCGTTCTCGAAGGCGATCGGCTCGGAGATGCAGCGCCCGATGGCGGTCGTCATCGTCGGCGGCACGGTGTCGGCCGCGTTCCTCACGCTCATCGTGCTGCCTGTGATGTACCGCGCGGTCATGCCGCTCCTGCGCCGGCTCGGCTCGCTCGCCGAGGTGCCCGACCTCTCGCCGCTGCCCTCCGAGGACTGAGCGCGGTCGCCGCTGCGCTCCGAGGACCGAGCGCGATCGACTCCGCCGTCAGGTCGAGTCGCCGCGGTCGCGCGCGACCTCGGCGACCTCGCTCGCGCGCAGCCCGAGCAGGTGGAGGATGGCCTCGAGCCCGCTGGTGGAGATCGCCGAGTCGGCCGCCTCGCGCAGCTTCTGCTTGGCGCGGAAGGCGATGCCGAGCCCCGCCTTCTCGAGCATGAGCAGATCGTTGGCGCCGTCGCCGACGGCGATGACCTGGTCGAGCAGCACGCCCTCGGCCTGCGCGATGACCTCGAGCAGCTCGGCCTTGCGGCGCCCGTTGACGATGGGGCCGATGACCCGGCCCGTCAGCTTGCCCCCCTCGATCTCCAGGCGGTTGGAGTAGGCGTAGTCGATGCCCAGGCGGCGCTTGAGCGCGTCGGCGGCGACGGTGAACCCGCCGCTGATGACGGCCGTCTTGTAGCCGAGCCGGCGCAAGACGCGGATGAGCAGCTCGGCGCCGTCGGTCAGCGGGAGCTCCTCGGCGATGCGCTCGAGCACCCGCACGTCGAGCCCGCGCAGCAAAGCCAGGCGCTGGCGCAGCGACTCGTCGTAGTCCATCTCGCCGGCCATCGCGCGCTCGGTGATGGCCGCGACCTCGCGCTCGACGCCGTGCGCGCGCGCGAGCTCGTCGATGACCTCGATGCGGATGAGCGTCGAGTCCATGTCCATGACGACCAGGCGCTTGCTGCGGCGAAAGAGCCCCTCGCGCTGCAGCGCGACGTCGAACGAGCCGCGGCTGCCGAGCTGCAAGAGCGACTGGCGCAGGGCGCCGTCGTCGCTGCCGCGCGGCAGGCCGATCTGCACCTCGACCGAGGTCATCGCGTAGCCCTCCGAGAGCCGCGCGATCTTCTCGATGTTGCCGCCGTGCTCGGCGACCACCGTGGCGACCTCGTGCAGCGCGCGCGCGCCGAGCTGCGGCGCGATGACGTTGATGACCCAGCGCACCACGTCGGCGTCGCCCTTCGCGCTCGGAGCCTCGACCGGCTCGAAGTCGAGCTCGACGCCGAGCTCCTTGGCGGCGAAGAGCAGCTCCTTCAGCACGCTCTTCTCCTCGGGGATCGCGATGAGCAGCGCGAGGGTGAGGTGCCCCTGCACGACGACCTGCTCGATGTCGAGCAGCTGCGCGTCGCCCGCGGCGACCAGGCCCGTGAGGCGCGCGGTGATGCCGGGGCCGTCGGGGCCCGTGACGGACACGAGGACGTGCGAGATCGTCATGCTGGGCGCGCGGCGTAGCAGCGCGGCGGGCGTGGGTCGAGCCGCGCCGGGGCGCCGCGCTCGCGTTCTGCTTGCCCCCCGCGCCGAGTTGGCCTTCCCTGCGCCTCGTCCACGAGGAGAACCCGTCGATGACCCTGAAGCTCCAGCTCGTCTCCGAAGATCCGCTCGCCAGCTCCGCCGATCTCGTCGTGGTCGGGGTGCACGCCGGCGCGACCCCGAAGAAGGGCGTGCTCGCCGCGCTCGACCGCGCGCTCGGCGGCGGGCTCGCCGCGCACGTCGCGCGCGAGGAGTTCGAGGGCAAGAAGGACCAGCAGCTCGACCTGCCGACGCTCGGTCGGCTCGCGACCCCGCGGCTCATCCTGCTCGGGCTCGGCGCGAAGGCCGACGTCGCCCCGAAGGACTACCGCGCGTTCGCCGCCAAGGCCGCGCGCGCCGCCAACGCGGGCAAGGCGCGCTCGCTGGTCGTCGCGCTCCCCGAGGGCACGCCCCCGACGGCGCTGCGCGCGCTCGCCGAGGGCGTGGGCCTCGGCGCGTACCGCTTCACCAAGTACCTGACCGGCGACCGCATCCCCAAGGCCGAGCTCGCCAAGGTCACGCTCGCGCTCGCCCCCGGCGCGCGCATCGGCAAGCCGGAGCGCGCGCAGGTCGCGCTCGGCCTCCGGGTCGCCGACGCGGTGTGCATCGCGCGCGATCTGGTCAACGAGCCCCCCAACGAGCTCTACCCGGCCGAGCTCGCCGTGCGCGCCGCGCGCATGGCGCGCGAGCACCACCTCAAGTGCACCGTGTTCGACCGCCGCGAGCTCGAGCGCCGCGGCATGAAGCTCATCGTGGCCGTCGGGCGCGGCAGCTCGCACGACCCGCGCCTCGTGCACCTGGTCTACACCCCCGCGAAGAAGTCCAAGCGCCGCGTCGTGTTCGTCGGCAAGGGGCTCACGTTCGACTCGGGCGGCCTCTGCATCAAGCCCGCGCCCGGCATGGGCGAGATGAAGTGCGACATGAGCGGCGCGGCCAACGTCGTCGCGCTGCTCGCGGCGTGCGCCATCGTGCAGCCCGACATCGAGGTGCACGGCATCATCGCCGCCGCCGAGAACATGCCCGACGGCGACGCGTACCGCCCCGGCGACGTGTTCGGCTCACTCGACGGCAAGACAGTCGAGATCGTCAACACCGACGCCGAGGGGCGACTGGTGCTCGCCGACGCGCTCGCCTACGCGCGCACGCTCGCCCCCGAGCTCATCGTGGACAACGCGACGCTCACGGGCGCCTGCGTCGTCGCGCTCGGCCAGACCTGCTCGGGGTTCTTCGCCTCGAACGACGATCTGGGCGCGACCTTCCGCGACGCGGCGGCGATCGCCGGCGAGTCGTTCTGGCGCCTGCCGCTGCTCGAGGAGCTGCGCGATCAGCTCAAGAGCGACGTGGCCGACCTCAAGCACACCGGCGACCGCTGGGGCGGCGCCATCTCGGCGGCGCTCTTCCTGCGCGAGTTCGTCGGCGACGTGCCGTGGGTGCACGCCGACGTCGCGGGCCCGGTCATGGCCGACCGCGCGCGCGGCTTCTACCCCAAGGGCGCGACGGGCCACGGCGTGCTCACGTTCCTCGAGCTCATCGAGCGAATGGCTTGACGCGCAGGGCGGGCGCGCGGCTCGCAGGCGTCGCGTTCGCGGCGCTGCTGGCCGCGTCGTCCGCGCGCGCGCACACCGGGCACCCCGAGCTGCGCGGCGAGCGCTTCGTGCGGGTCGCGCTCGACGGCGGCCTCGACGGCGCGCTCCCGAGCGGGATGGCGGGGCTGTCGTACGCCCTCGTGCCTGGCCCGAGGGGGGCGGCTGCCGAGCGCGAGCGGGCCGACCTCGACGGCGACGGCCACGTCTCGGCGCTCGAGGGCAACGCCGCGCTCGACCGGCTCGGCCACGAGCTGCTCGCGCACCTGACCATCTGCCGCGGCCGCACGCTCGATCGCCTCGCGTGCCACGCCCCCGAGCCTCGCGACGTGGCGCGCGCCTCGGCGACCACCTGGGGCGGCGACGAGGGCGCGCCGCTGGCGCTCGCGTGGGTCGTCGCCTTGCGCCTCGACGACGACGACGCAGCCGTCCGCATCGACGACACCTGGGAGCGCCCGGAGGTCGAGGCGACCAACGTCACGCTCTCCGCTCCGGCGGGCCGGCCGCTCGTGCGCGCGGGCGCAGCCGACGCCCCCGGCGTGAACACCGAGTTCACCTGGGTCGACAACGTGCGCGCCGGTCGCCCGCGCTCGATCGTGGCCGCGTGGAAGCCGCGACCGCCGCGCCTGCTCGGCCCAGCGCTCGTGATCGCAGGTGCCCTCGCGTTGCTCGTGTCGCTGGCGCGCTCGCGGCGCGTGCGCGCCCGCGCTCAGCGCCAGCGTTAGCCGTCGCGCGACGGGTCGATCGCGAGCAGCCGCGATCGTCGCGCGACCGATCGATCAGGGGCAGCAGTAGCCGTCGGTCGAGGTGTCGATCGCCACCGGGCCGGAGCACGCGCCGTCCGGAGACGCCGCGCCGGTCGGGCAGCCGTACGCGTGCGCGAGGCTCGGATCGGCCGTGCAGAGCGAGTCGTACTGCGGGTACGCCTGGCAATCCGCCGCCGCGCCGCCCGCGCCGCCGCTCCCGCCCGAGCCCCCCGCGCCGCCGCCTCCGCCGGAGCCGCCGGAGTTGCCGCTCGGCTTGTTGACCTCGGCGATGCCCGTCGCCACGACGGCGCCCGAAGGCCCGGGCGCGATGAGATCGACGCCTGCCTTGAAGGCGCCGGGCGTGGGCGACTCGCCCCCCGTGTACATGCCGAGGCCCGTGACGTCGCCGCCGCTGCCGGAGCTGCTGCAGCCAGCGGCTGCGAGCGCGAGGCAGAGGCCCGCGGCGGCCTGCGCGTGGTGGATCCGTTTCATGCGTCGCCTCCCCACGTCAGAAGTAATAGCGCGCCGCGACGCTGCCGCGGAAGATGTCCCACGGGGCGTTGAACGCCGTGGTCGCGATCTGCGAGCTCGAGCTCGAAGACGACACGGTGTCGTGCTCGGCCTTGATCGACTGCGTCGTGTAGTAGGCGCCGACCGAGCCCTCGAGCGCCAGTTGCGGCAGCCCGATGAAGCCGAAGTAGATCTCCGCGCCGGCGCGGGCGCCGATGTCGAAGCGCGACCCGGTGAAGTTGGTCGTCTTGTCGTCGGCCTCCTTCTTCGAGCGGCTGGCCATGCCGAAGTTGAGCTCGGGCGTGACGAGGAACGCGTAGTGCTTGCCCGTGCCGAGCGCGAGCGGCACGCCGGCGTGGAGCATCCACCCGAGCGGCGTCGACTTGTCGGCGCTGGTGGAGCTGTTGGCGGCCTTCGCCTCGACCGAGCCGCCCATCGAGGCGAAGCCCACGCCGACGTCGAAGCCGAGATCGCGTCGCCACCAGTAGCGCGCGCCGATGACCGGCGCGTTCACGACGTCGGCGGTCATCGCCGCGGCCGTGCCCGCCGCGATCGGGATCGCCGAGAGGCCGTACCAGCCGACGCCGAAGCGTCCGGCCCAGCGGTCGTGATCGCTCGGGCCGTCGTCGACGGGCGCGGGGGGCGCTGCCTCCTCGCGGGGCTCCGCGCGCCGCTTCTTCGCGGGGCGCGCGTCCTCCTCCTCGGCGTCTGCCTCGACCGCACCCTTGGCCGCGGCGGCCGAGCCGCCCACGAGCGACGTCGCCAACCCCAAAGCGAGCGCCCAACCGAGCCTCTCGCGCCGCTTGCTCGTCATCTCGAACATCGCTCGCCTCCGCCGCGCTCCGGGCGCGATGGCGCGAATCGTCCCCGAGCGGCGCCCCGCGGGCCAAGTTTCGAGGGGCGCCCCGGGCGAGCGCGCACCGTTTGCTGTGGCGCGCGCGTACGGCAGGCAGGTAGAACCGTCGCCCCCATGGACGCCATTCGGATTCGAGGAGGCAAGCCGCTGCGCGGTCAGGTGCGCGTCAGCGGCGCGAAGAACGCCGCGCTGCCCATCCTCTGCGCCACGCTGCTCTCCGACGGCGCGAGCCTGCTGCGCAACGTGCCCGCGCTGCGCGACATCGACACGACCGCGGCGCTGCTGCGCTTCCTCGGGCGCGACTGCACCGTCGACGCGCCCGAGGTCCGCGTCGCCGCGGGCTCCGACGTGCGCCCCGAGGCCCCGTACGAGCTCGTCAAGCAGATGCGCGCGAGCGTGCTCGTGCTCGGCCCGCTGCTCGCGCGCTTCGGCCGCGCGCGCGTCTCGCTCCCCGGCGGCTGCGCCATCGGCGCGCGCCCCATTGACCAGCACCTCAAGGGGCTCGAGGCCATGGGCGCCAGCATCCAGCTGCAGCGCGGCTACGTCCTCGCCGAGTGCGCGCGGCTGCACGGCGCGGAGATCTGCTTCGACCTCCCCACGGTCACCGGCACCGAGAACCTGATGATGGCCGCCGCCCTCGCCAAGGGGCGTACGACGCTCGTCAACGCGGCGCGCGAGCCCGAGGTCGAGGAGCTCGGCTGCGTGCTCAACAAGATGGGCGCGCACATCGAGGGCGCCGGCACCGACGTCATCCACATCGTGGGGCGCGACGAGCTCGAGCCGTTCGACCACGCGATCCTCGCCGACCGCATCGAGGCGGGCACCTTCATGGTGGCCATCGCCGCGACCGGCGGCGACGCGCTCGTCGAGGGCGCGCCGCTCGAGCACCTCGAGCCGGTGGTCGTGAAGCTCCGCCGCGCCGGCATCATCGTCGAGCGCGAGGGCTCGGCCGTGCGCATCGCGGCGCCGAAGCGCGCGCGCGCCACCGACATCACCACCGCGCCGCACCCGGGCTTCCCCACCGACATGCAGGCCCAGTTCATGGTCCTCATGTGCACCGGCGAGGGCGAGTCGGTCATCACCGAGACGATCTTCGAGAACCGCTTCATGCACGTGCCCGAGCTCGCGCGCATGGGGGCCGACATCGAGGTGCGCGGCAACACCGCGATCGTCAAGGGGGTGCGCGGGCTGTCGGGCGCGAGCGTCATGGCGACCGATCTGCGCGCGAGCGCTTCGCTCGTCATCGCCGGCCTCGTCGCCTCCGAGGGCGAGACCGAGGTGCGCCGCGTCTACCACCTCGACCGCGGCTACGAGCACATCGAGCGCAAGCTCGCCGGCCTCGGCGGCGACGTCGAGCGCGTGCAGGCGGGGGGCTGACGTTGCGCCCGCTGACGATCGCCGTGCCCAAGGGGCGCGTGCTCAAGCAGCTCGCGCCGCTGTTCGCGCGCGCCGGCATCGACACGACCTCGCTGCTCGCCGACGACCGCACGCTGCTGCGCGAGACGCCCGACGGCGCGGTGCGCTTCCTCCTGCTCAAGCCCGACGACGTGCCGACCTACGTCGAGTTCGGCGCGGCCGATCTCGGCGTGGCGGGCCGCGACGTGCTGCTCGAGCGCCAGTACGACCTGTACCTCCCGCTCGACCTCGGCATCGGCCGCTGCCGCATGGTCGTGGCCGCCCCCGAGGGGGCGGGCCCCGCGCCCGACGTGCCGCGCGTCGCGACGAAGTACCCGCGCATCACCACCGAGCACTTCGCCGCGCGGGGGATGTCGGTCGAGGTCATCTACGTGCAGGGCTCGGTCGAGCTCGCGCCGCTCGTGGGGCTCGCCGACGTCATCGTCGATCTCGTCGAGACCGGCTCGACGCTCGCGGAGAACCACCTCGTCGTCCGCGAGGAGATCACCTCCATCTCGAGCGTGCTCATCGCCAACCGCGCCGCGTACAAGCTGCGCGCCGCGCAGGTGGCGCCGATCGTCGACGCCCTGCGCGCCGCGGTCGGCGGCTGAGCCGCGCGCTCCATCGCGCTCGGCCTGACTCCGCCGCGCTCCATCGCGCTCGGCCTCGATCAGCCGCGCTCCACCGCGCTCGGACCGAATCAGCCGCGCTTGCGGCGCGGAGGCGAGCGGCGCTCGCGCTGCACCTTCTTCTTCGACGGGCCGGGCGCGTTGTCGGGGTGCGGCTCGGTCGCTCGAACGCCCGCGTCGATGGGCGGCGCCTTCTGGTTGCCCTTCGGCGTGAAGGTCTCGCCGCCGGGCGCGTCGGCGCAGCAGCGAAACGAGATGAAGTAGTATTTGAAATCGGGCGGGTGGCTCGTGGTCATCGGGCGGCAGGCGTTGCGCACGTGCCCCCACGCGCCCCCCTTGAGACCGGCCCACGCCGACTTGTCCTCGGGCGGGTGCTCCGAGGTCACCCACTCGTCGAGGTTGCCCGTCAGATCGTGCACGCCGAAGCCGCTCACGCACCGCGGCATGGCGCCCGACGCGACGCTCTGATCGAGGCGCCCGAGCTCGCGATCGGCGATGGCCGTGTCGGACGAGTAGAGATCGTCGAGGCGCGGGTCGATCCAGAGGTTGTCGACGTTGCACGCGTCGTGGTCGCGCGCGCGGCCGTAGGGGAACGGCGTGTGGTCCGGCCCCTCGCACGCGGCGACCCACTCGCTGTCCCAGCACAGCCGCTTGCCCTCGCTCCCGCACGTCGCCTGCGCGTCGTACCAGGACGCCATCCACGCGGGGTGCGCCCCCTCGCGGTTGGGCCACTCGTACCGATCGATGCAGAAGCGGCGCGTCTCCTCGGGCACCAGGCACCGCTGCTCGGGCGCGAACTCGTGGCACAGCGTGATGTGGTTCTCGCGGCTGTACTCCTCGAAGAGGCACTTGCGCTCGATCTTCGGGCAGAACGTCGTCTCGACGTAGGCCATGCCGGCCGGGCACTTCGCGTCCGCGGCGTCGGCTGGGGCGGCGGCGCCCGCGTCTGCGGGCAGCCCCGCGTCGTCGGG
>CAITLX010000843.1 GCA_903893335.1 uncultured delta proteobacterium
ACTCTTTCCCTACACGACGCTCTTCCGATCTCTTCAGGTCGGTCAGCAGGACGTCGGGGGAGATGTCCTCGAGCCGGGCGACGGCCTTGTAGCCGTCGGCGGCGAGCTCGACGTCGTAGCCCTCGTCGCGCAGCAGCGCCGCGAGACCGCTGCGGCTGCTCGGCTCGTCGTCCGCGACGAGCACCAGCCCACGCGACCTGGGCGCAACTTCTGCGCCGCCCGGCACGTTTTGCGAGGCCTTCTCCGTTCCCCCCGACTCGCCCGGGTGGGAAGACCGCGTGATTTCTGCGTTTGGCATGTCGACCCAGGAGTCCCTGAGCACGACCCGTACCGAGGCGCGTCAACCGATGTCGAGGGGAAGGCGCACCGAGAAGGAGGTGCGCCCGGGGGCGCTGGACACGGCGATGTCGCCGCCGTGGTCGGTGACGATGCGGTGCACGATCGAGAGCCCGAGGCCGGTGCCGCGGTCCTTGGTCGTGTAGAACGCATCGAAGATCGGTGCGCGGGAGTCGGGGAGACCCGGCCCGTCGTCCTCGATCTCGACCTCGGCGTCGCGCGGCGAGCGGCGCACGCGCAGCGCGACGCGCCCGTCGTGGCCGATCGACTCCATCGCGTTCTGCACGAGGTTGAGCAGCGCCTGGCGAAGCCGCTCGCCGTCGACGGACATCTTCACGGGGAACGCGAAGGGCGTGACCTCGACGCGGATGCGCTTGGCCTCGGCCTCGGGGCGCACGAGCGTGGCGACGCCCGCGACGACGTCGTTGAGGTCGCACGCGCCGCGCTGCAGCGGCTTGGGCCTCGCGACCTCGAGAAAATCGGTGACGAGCGACGAGAGGCGCTTGATCTCGGTGCGCAGCACCGACGCCGCCTCGGCGGCGGACGGGCCCACCGCGGGGTTGCGCGCGATGGCGCGCTCGAGCACCGAGAGGTGCAAGCCGGCCCCGTTGAGCGGGTTGCGGATCTCGTGGGCGAGGCCGGCGGCGAGCGTGCCGGCGACCGCGAGGCGCTCGTTGAGGCGCGCGCGCCGCTCGAGGTTGCGCTCCTCGGTCACGTCGACGCCGCTGAGCAGCCAGGTCGGGTACTCGGTCGCCCCCTGCGCGTGGCGCGACGAGTGCCAGCGCACGAGCCGCTCGTGGCCGGCGCGCGTCATGAGCGCGAGCTCGATGCTGGTGGCGGGCATGCCGTCGCGGCGCAGCAGCAGCGAGCGGGCCTCGTCGGCCATCTCGCCGAAGAGCAGCGCGAAGGGCTCGCGCCCGACGACCTCGTCGCGCGCCCAGCCCGTCGTCGAGCACGCGGTCGCGTTGAACAGCACGACCTCGGTGGTCGCGTCGAGGCCGATGATGATGATGTTCGAGGCCTCGGTCGCGTCGCGGTGGAAGCGCTCGAGGTCCGCGAGCCGGTGCTCGACCGACGCGCGCTCCATGCGCTCCATGCGCTGCAACCGGCCGATGTAGTCGTCGCGGTAGGTCTCGAGCATCACCGCGAGGTCGAGGTCGCACACGCGGCCGACGGCCTCTCGCGCGCGCCGCGCCGCGTGCGCGTCGGCGAACGAGTCGCTCGCGATGTTCTCGAGCGCGCCGCGGATGCGGCTCATGGCCGTGACCATGTAGTGCTGCGCGAGGCCGACCTTGACGTGCACCACGCCGATGCGGCTGCGCCGCGCGAGGTAGGCGTCGTCGTGCGGCCCGGCGAGCAGGTCGGCGAGCCAGAGGTGGAGCGAGCCGCGCAGGCGGTCCATCTGCGCGGCGTCGCGGAGCACCGAGCGCGCCCCCGCGTGCAGCTGGATGTGCGCGTAGAACTCGTCGACGATCCGCGCGAAGTGCGGCTCGGCGAGGGGCTTGAGGTCGGCGAGCGCCCGCGCGTCTTCGGGGCCGAAGCCGACGTAGCTCTTGAGCTCGTCGAAAGGGGGCAGCGGCATGAGCGCCGCCTCTCTAGCAGGACGGCGGCGGTCGGGCGACCCGGACGGATGTCGTGCCAAATTGGCACGGCTCGGGGTGGTCGGCGCCTCCGGTGCGCCAGGGTGGCAGTCGAAGCCGTCGGTAGACGCTGAATTTCTCTGCACATTTCATGGCTTGACCCCTGGCACGCCGCTCGCTACTCACCTCGCGTGGCCCTCGGCATCGACCTCGCGCTCAAGCGCTACTTCCCGGGCGTGGTGCTCGGGCTCGTGGCGATCGGCGCGTACTTCCAGGCGTCGGGCTCGATGCAGCTCGTCGGCGCGCGCCTCGCGGTCGACGAGAAGGCCCTCGCGGCGCTGCCGAAGGGCGCCCCGCGCGCGCTCGCTCCTGCATCGACGGCGGGCGACTCCCACGCGACCACCGCGCGCGCGCTGCTCGATCGCAACCCGTTCGACTCGGTCACGCCGAGGCCGCTCGACAAGCCCGCGCTGGCCGAGGGCGAGGCCGCCCCCGAGGTGGTCGACCTCGACCACTACGAGAACGCGCCGCCGTGCGACGGCGTGAAGGCGCTCATCGTGGCCGCGTCGCCCGGCGCGCCCGAGTGGTCGATGGCCGTGCTGTCGGGCGGCGGCGCCGCGACGAAGATGGTCCGCGTCGGCGACGATCTCGCGAACAAGACCATCCGCATCATCGAGTGGAACCGCGTCGTGCTCCAGGCCGGCGGCACGCTCTGCCAGGTGCAGATGTGGCGCTCGGCCAAGGCCGCCGCTGCAGCCGCGAGCGCAGCGCCCGCGCCTGCCGCGCCCCCGCCTCCGGGCCCGGGCGGACCGTCGGGCGTGCCGCAGGACATCGCCTCGAAGATCCAGAAGGTGGGCGCGACCGAGTTCAACATCGACCGCCAGGTGGTCGACAAGATCCTCGAAAATCAGGCCGAGCTCATGAAGTCGGCGCGCATCGTGCCCGAGCAAGAGGGCGGGAAGACGGTCGGCATCCGCCTCTTCGGCATCCGCCCCGACACGCTGCTCGGCGTGCTGGGCCTCGAGAACGGCGACCGCCTGCAGCAGATCAACGGCTTCGACATGGCCAGCCCCGAGAAGGCGCTCGAGGCCTACGCCCGGCTTCGCACGGCCGACCACCTCACGGTGCAGGTCAACCGCCGCGGCAAGGACACCAACATCGACTTCAACATCAAGTGACCGGCGCGAAGACGACGATGAACGCCCGGCGCGGAGACGACCACCGCATGAACGACGAATCGATGACCAGGCGGACGCTGGTGCTCACCGGAGCGCTCGTGGGAGCGAGCGCGCTGTGGGTCGGGCTGGTGAGCTCCGTGCTGCTGCTGGCCGCCGGCTGGGCGGTCCACGCCCCCGACGGCGCGTCGCTCTCGACGCCAGCCGCCGCGGCGACTACGACGGCCCGGCCATCGACCGAGCCCCGCACCGAAGGCGCGCGCCGGGCCGCGGCCGAGGGCGCCGCCAAGCCGAAGGGCTGAGGTCCACGCTCCTGCCCATGAGATTCCCCCGCTCGCTCCT
>CAITLX010000844.1 GCA_903893335.1 uncultured delta proteobacterium
GACACGCGCGGCGACGGGCCACGCGTGCCACTGGCACGTTGCGGCAAAACCGTGCCACCATGCGCCACATGCGTCTTGCCCAGGCGATCGCCGTCGCTGCTACCGGTCTGACTCTCTCCGCGTCGGCGTTGGCACAAAGTGCGCCGCCGGCCGCCGCCCCTTACGCGCCCTACGCAGCGCCCGCGCCGGTCGCCCCCGCGCCCTACGCCTACCCGCCGGCGGGCTACGCGCCCTCCTACGGCGCGGCGACGCCCGCCGGAGCCTACGGCGCCCCCCCAGGCGGCTGGCGGGCCCAGCCTGCGGGCTCGGCGGCGGCGGCAGCGGGACCGGCCGAGGTCGAGCGCACGACCGGGACGTACGTCGGCCCGCGCTTCCGCTGGATGATCGTCCCGCAGTTCGTGCAGAACGTGTTCGCCGACGGCGGCACGAGCTTCGGCGCGCCCATGATCGGCGCCGAGGTGGCGCTGCGGCACAAGACGTTCGAGTACGTGTTCGCCCTCTCGTACGCGTCGTACGTGTACCAGGCGCCGTTCAAGTCCAAGAGCGACGGCGACCTCGCGTGGGAGTACGTCGACGCCAACCTCAAGACGCTCTGGGCCACGACCGACTTCTTCTGGGCGGCGCCGCTCGCGGGCGAGCGGGTGGAGTTTCTCTATGGCCTCGGGCTCGGCATGGGCGTGATGTTCGGCCGCCTGGGGCGCGAGCAGGCCAAGCCCGACGGCGCGGGGGGCATCGTCGCCTGCACCGCCGACGCCTCGGGCAGCGGCCCGGCCGCCGGGGAGCCGAAGAACTACTGCGACCGCTCCAACAGCCGCTACGGCGGCTACGAGGAGCCCAGCTGGTTCAGCGGCGGCCAGCGCCCCGTCTTCCTGCCGTGGCTCGCGGTGCAGACGGGCCTGCGCTTCCAGATCGCCCCCAGGGTGGTGACGCGCCTCGACCTCGGCTGGTCGCTCTACGGGCCTGTCTTCGGCCTCTCGGGCGCGTTCGGCACCTGACCCCCGCGCGATGGGTGACGGGCGCACACGCTGGGAGAAGATCGCGCCGCTCGGCCGCGGCGGAGGCGGCGAGGTGTGGGAGGTGCGCGACCGGGCGACCGGCTCGCTCGCCGCGCTCAAGCTGCTCGCGCGCGAGGCCGACGCGGGGGCCGCGCGCGCGCTGGTGCGCGAGGCGGTCGCGCTCGGCGCGCTCGAGGGGCTCGGCCTGCCGCGCGTGCGCGCGTTCGGTCGCACGCGCGACGGGCGCCCGTGGCTGGTGCGCGACCGCGTCGTCGGCACGAGCCTCGCGGCCATGCTCGAGGCCCACGCGCCCGCGCGCGCGTGCCTCGACGCCGTCGGCGACGTGAGCCTGCTGCTGACGCGCATCCACCGCGCCGGGCTGCTGCACGGGGACGTGAAGCCCTCGAACGTCATCGTCGGTCCCGGCGGGCAGGCCACGCTCGTCGATCTCGGGCTCGCCGTCCCCTGGCGCGCGCTCGGCGCACGCCCCGACGGGTTGACGCCGCGCTACGCCGCGCCCGAGCTGTACGAGGGGGGGCCGCTCGGGGTGCGCACCGAGGTGTTCGCGCTCGGCGTCACGCTCGGCGACGTGCTCGAGGCCGCGACCGACCTCGACTCCTCCCGCCGCGACGCGCTCGCCGCCGTCGTCGCGCGCGCGACCTCGGACGACGCGGCGGCGCGCTACCCCAGCGCCGAGGAGCTCGGCGCGGCGCTGCACCACGCCGCCGGCTTCGCGGCGAGGCCCCCGCTGGCGGGCGCGGACGACTGGCGCCTGGTCGGCGCCGAGGCGATCGCGGCGCGCGTGCTCGAGGCGGTGACCGCGCTGCCCGCCGGCGGCGTGCTGCGCCTGGTCGGTCCGCAGGGCTCGGGGCGCACGACGCTGCTGCGGCGCACCGCGTGGTCGCTCGGGATCGCGGGCCACCCGGTCGCGCACGTCGAGGCCTCCTCGCTCGGGCAACGCCTCGAGACGCTGCTCGAGGCAGATCTCGGCGCGCGCGCGGACGAGACCTACGTGCTCGTCGACGACGCCGCCGCGCTCGGCCCCGATGCGCTCGCCACCCTCGAGGCCGCGCGCGCGCGCGGGGCGCGGCTCGCCCTGGTGGCCGACGAGCGGCTCGCCGCGCTCGACGCGGGCGAGGAGGTGCTGCTGGTGCCTCCGCTCGACGAGCCCGCCGCTCGCGCGCTGCTCGAGCACGCCGTGCCCTCGATGCCGCCGAGGGTCGTCGCGCACGCCCTCGCGCGCGCAGGCGCGCGCCCCGGGTCGCTGCGCGCGCTCGTACGCCGCGTCGCGGGGATGCCCCTGGTGACGCCCGACGATCTCGATCGCGCGCTGGCGGGCACCGACCGACCGCCGCGCGGGGCGTTCCCCGCCGAGGTCGCTCGCCTGCTCGATCACGGCCGCTTCGACGACGCCGCCGCGGAGCTCGAGGTGCTCGCTGGCGACCAGTCGCTCGAGGTGCGCGTGCTGGCCGCGCGCCTCGCGCTCGGGCGCGGCGACGCCGCCCGCGCGCTCGCCGCGC
>CAITLX010000845.1 GCA_903893335.1 uncultured delta proteobacterium
CCGTCGTCGCGGCGGCCGCGCTGCTGCTCGGCGGCGCATGGCTCGCGACACGCACGCCGAGCGCGCCGCCCACGTCGCCGCCTCGCGCACCCGAGGTCTCGGCCGCGGCGCACCCGACCGCGCCGGTCGCCATCGTTCCCGTCGCGAGCACCGACACCGCTGCCGCCCCGATCGTCGCGCCCGCGATCGTCCCCGTCGCCTCGGCGTCGGCCGCGGTCGATCTCGGGGACGCGCGTCCCAGGGCCGCCGCGCCGCAGCCCGCGCCTCCGCCGAAGGCCAAGGGGGGCGCCCTCCCCTTCACCTCGCGGCAGTGAGCGCACGCGCCGCCGCCTTCGAGCCCCGCGGTCGCCTCGCGCCCCGCCCCACCTGGCCCATCCGCTGAGCCCCCGTCGCGTTTCCTTTTGAAGGTCGCGGCCTCGCCAGGCGTAGATACGTCGGTGGCCCCCTCCCTCCTGCCCCGCGGCGCCGTGTGCGCCGGGCTTCTCGGCTTGAGCCTGGTCGCCGCCTCGCCTGCGACCGCGGCGACGGAGCCCTCCGCCTGCGTGCTGCGCCTCGTGCCCGCGGACGCGCCGTCGCCCTGGCGCCTCGCGGTCGCGGCAGCGACCCGGCGCCTCGCGACGCTGCCGAGCGCGCACGACTGCCGCACGGTCGAGATCGCCGTGCGCCCCGACGGCAGCGCGACGCTCCTGTTCCTCACGACCGACGGACGCGGCGCCGAGCGCGCCCTCGGCGGCCCGAACGAGCTTGCCCCGACGCTCGAGGCGCTGCTCGTGACGCTCCCCCCCGCTGCACCCGAAGCGCCCGCCGAGGCAGCGCCTGCGGCGCCCGCGAAGGCCGAGCCGTCCCCTGCGAGCGCCGTCGCCCCGGCCCCGAGCTCGTCGCCTCCGCTGCGCCTCTCGCTCGGCCTCACCGCCGGCCCGCGCTTCGCGCTCGGCGCGGCGAGCCACGTCGCGCCCAGCTTCACCCTTCGCCCCACCCTCGAGGTCGGCGGCTGGGAGGCGGCCCTCTTCGCCGAGGCCAACCCCGTGCACGCGGCGGTGCACGGCGTCGCCTTCGACGCGAGCCTGTGGAGCTACGCCACGGGGCTCTCGCTCGGCCGCCGCGAGCGCATCGCGCGCTGGCAGGTCGGCTACGGAGTGACGCTTGGCGTCGCGGTGGCCAGCGAGTCGGCCAGCGAGATCCCCGAGGTCCAAGGCGCGCGCTCGTTCGACGTCACGCTCCCGCGCGCCGGCGGCTACGCGCGCGCCATCTACCCCGCCGACGCCCCCGTGCGCCTCACCCTCGACGTCGCGGGCGACGCGATGATCGGCGAGCTTCGCGACGCCACGACCGCCAAGCGCTACCTCCCGCCGTTCGCGCGCTATGGCGCGGCGTCGGCCATCGGCGTCGAGGTATCCTTCCGATGATGGCCGCGCAGCGCATGAACCCGCCCGCGCCGGCCACCGACGCCGCGCTGCTCGCGCGCGTGCGCGACGGCGACCTCGGCGCGCTCGGCGAGCTCTACGACCGCCACGCCGAGTCGGTGCGCCGCGTGCTCGCGCGTCTCGGCCTGCGCCCCGGCGACGCCGACGATCTGACGCAAGCGACCTTCCTCGACGTGGTGCGCGCCGCCGCGAGCTACGACGGCCGCGACTCGGCGCGCCCCTGGCTGGTCGGCATGGCCGTGATGCGCGCGCGCCGCCACCGCCGCTCGATCACGCGCTGGGCGGCGCACCTCGTCTCCGTCGGCCGCGAGCCGTCGCCCCCCGCCGCCGCGACGCCCGAGGCCGCGCTCGACCGCCAGCAGCAGGCCCAGCGCGCGCAGCGGGCGCTCGACGCGCTCGCGCCGAAGAAGCGCGAGGTGTTCGTGCTCGTCGTGCTCGAGGGGCTCTCGGGCGAAGAGGTCGCGACGACGCTCGGCGTCCCGGTCGCCACGGTGTGGACGCGCCTGCACTACGCGCGGCGCGAGCTGCGCGACGCGCTGTCGCGAGGTGAGCGATGAGCCGCGACGTGTGCCGCAACGCGTGGCAAGCAGAGGCCGAGCGCGACGGACGCCTGGGGCCCGCCGAGCGCGCGTCGTTCGCGCGCCACGCGCCGAGCTGCGCCGATTGCACGGCCGAGCTCGCCTCGCTCGCCGCGCTCGACGACGCGATGGGCGCGCTGCCCTCCGGCGAGCGCACCGCGCTCGAGCACCGCCGCGCGCGCCAGGCTCTCCTGCGCGCAGCCGACGCCGAGATCGCGGGCCGCGCTCCCGTGCGCCGCGCGCCCTGGCTCTACGCCACCGCGGCCGCCGCAGTCCTCGTGCTCGCGGTCGGCGCCGCGCTGCGCTTGTCGCACCCGGTCCACACCGAGGCGGTCGCCGTCGCCACCGCGCAGTTCGAGGTGGCCGACGTCGCCGCCGCGCAGTGGAGCCGCGAGACGACCGGCGCGACCACGCGCCTCGCGCTGCGCGCGGGCACGGCGGGCTTCCACGTCGAGCACCTCGAGGGCGCCGCGCGCTTCCTCGTCTCGCTTCCCGACGGCGAGATCGAGGTGCGCGGCACGCGCTTCGTCGTCGCGGTCGACGGCGGCCACACCCGCTCGGTCGAGGTCACCGAGGGCACGGTCGCGCTCACGCTACCCGGCTATGCCGGCTTGCTGCGCGCGGGCGAGCGCTGGCCCGCCGTCGCCCCGGCGCAAGCCTCGCCGACGCCGTCGGCTCCGTCGGCTCCGCCGTCTTCGGCCGCGATCGATCCGCCCGCGGCCACGGACCGGCACGTCGCTTCGCCCGCGCCCGCGCCGTCGCCGCCTTCGGCCCCTTCGGTGAGCACCGCAGCCACCGCTCCCGCGACCTCGGCGGCCGGCACGCGCTTCGGCGAGGCGATGAGCGCCTACTCGGCCGCCGACTACGGCCGCGCCGACGCGCTCTTCGAGGCCTTCGTGCGCGACTACCCGCGCGATGGCCGCGCCGAGGACGCCACCTTCCTGCGCGCCGACGCACGCGCGCGCCGCGGCGACGCCGCAGGCGCCGCGTCGATTGCAAAGCAGTACCTGCGCGCCTTCCCCCACGGCCTGCGCCGCACCGAGGCCAGGCGCCTCGCTGGCGACTGATATCCAATCCGCCTCCCCGTCGAGACCCCATGCAGCACGCTCTCCCCCGCGCCCTCGTCGCCGTCGCCCTCTCGCTGCTCGCAGGCTGCGGGAGCGACGCCGCGTCCCCCGCCTCGCCCGGGGGCGGCGCGGAGGCCGACGCCGCCACGCCCGACGCGCCCGACGCACCGCCCTCCGACAGCGGTTTCCAGGGCGCCGTCGAGCACCCCAACTTCATCTTCCTGCTCGGCGAGGCGCGCGGCTGGACGAGCACCTCGGTGCTCGAGGACGACGCCATCCCCGACTCCAAGAGCGCCATGTTCCAGACGCCGAGCCTCGACGGGCTCGCCGCCGAGGGCATGACCTTCGCCGACTTCTACGCGCCGTCGCCTCGGTGCATGCCGTCGCGCGCGAGCTACTTCACGGGCAAGAGCCCGGCGCAGCTGCACATGACGTTCATCCCCGAGGGCAACAAGGACGGCGCGGTCCACGGCAACGTCGTGCCGCCCGTCACGGTCGTCGATCTGCCGACGAGCAACGCCACGGTCGCCTCGCTGCTCAAGGGCGCGGGCTACGCCACGGCGCACTACGGCAAGTGGCACGCGGGGCAGACCGACCCCACGGCGTACGGCTTCGACGAGAGCGACGGCCCGACGACCAACCGCGGCCCCGCGGGCGAGACCAACCCCAACCCCGCGCAGGCGTTCGCCACCGCGCAGCGCGGCGTCGACTTCATGGCGAAGTCGGTGGCCGCGGGCAAGCCCTTCTACCTCCAGGTCTCCCACTACGGCGGCGGCGCCGAGATCGACGCGACCCCCGAGTCCTGGGCCGCCGAGAGCGCGCGGCTCGCGGGCCACACCGTCAACGACATCGCCGACGCCGCCGTCATCCGCGACATGGATCAGACCGTCGCGTCGATCCTCCAGAAGATCGACGAGCTCGGCATCGCGGGCACGACCTACGTCATCTTCAGCGCCGACCATGGCCGCGCCGGCACGAGCGCCAACCCGCCGCTCAAGCAGGGCAAGGGGTCGGTGTGGGAGGGTGGCATTCGCGTGCCGCTCTTCATTCGCGGCCCCGGCGTCGCGGCGCGCGCGCACTCGCACGTGCGCGCGACGCAGGTCGATCTCCTGCCGACCATCGCGGAGCTCGCGCACCTGCCCGGCCCGCTCCCCGCCGGCCTCGAGGGGGGCAGCCTCGCGTCGCTCTTCGCCTCGGGCAGCGGCGCGGTGCAGCGCTCGCGCGACGAGTTCGTCGTGCATTTCCCGCACTACGACAAGGATCCGCTCGGTCCCGCGTCGACCATCCTGCTCGGCGACTACAAGCTCATCCGCTTCTACGAGGACGGCGCGCTGCACCTCTTCGACCTCGCGCAGGACCTCGGCGAGCAGAGCGACCTCGCCGCGCAGATGCCCGACAAGGTGCTCGAGCTCGACCAGCGCATGACCGACTACCTCACCGCCATCGGCGCGCAGCTCCCCGGCCACCTGTAGCGGCGAGCGTCACCGCGCGCCGTCGCCGGGCGCGCGCAAGAGCTGCTCCGCGCGACGCAGCGCCGCGCGGGCCTCCTCCGGCTTGCCCGACGCGACGAGCGCGCGCGCGAGGGTGTGGAACGACGGCCCCGACGGGTCCCAGCGCACCGCCTTCTCTGCCCAAGCGACCGCGCTCTCGGCGCGGCGCTCGACGAGCGCGAGCTCGCTCTGCCGCAGCGCACCGGCGGGCTGATCCGCGCCGACCTCGAGCCACCGCACCATCTCTGCGTGCGCGGCCGCGTCGTCGGCCACCGTCGCCCGCGTCGCCCACGCAGCCGCGAGCCGCACGACGCGCGCCGGGTCGTGCCGGAGCGCGACGAGGCGCGGGCGCACCTCGGGCACCCGAGCGAGCGCGGGGACAGCCGCCGCGCGCGCGCGAGCGCTCGCG
>CAITLX010000846.1 GCA_903893335.1 uncultured delta proteobacterium
AGCCCCCACAGGGCAGCCATCGCGCAGGCCGCGCTCAGGTTGGCGTTGTGCAGCGTGCTGCCCGTCAGCACGACCAGCGGACTGGTGGCGACGAGCAGCGCGCCGAGCACGCCGACGCGGCGATCGTCGGTGCAGGCCTCGCCGAGCATCCCGGCGAAGAAGACCGTCACGGCGACCTCGAGCGCCGAGACGACGTGCGGCACCCCGGCGAGCAAGCCCAGCGCGAGCAGCGCGGGCTGCCCCCAGTGGTACTGCCCCGACCAGCGCTGCACCCGCTCGCCCACGCGGAACGGCTGCCAGAAGGCCCCCGCCGCGGGCGGGACGGGCACGGCGAGTCGCCCCGAGAGCAGCAGCTTGGCCTGGAAGAGGTACGTCTTCTCGTCCTCGGTGAGCGTGTGCAGCCGCACGAAGGCGATGGCCACCGCGAGCGCCGCGAGCCCTCCGAGCAGGCCGAGCGCGGCGTACGCGGCGCGCGGCGACGCGAGCAGCTCGCGCACGCGCGCGTCCGCGCCAGCGGACCAGCGCGACGCGAGCGTCCAGCCCAGCGCCGCCACGCAGACGAGCTCGACGAGGCCGACGACGGCGTAATAGGTCGCGTCGGCGTGCCCGAACGTGATGGCGCCCGACACCGTGTAGTCGAGCATCGGGCTTCGCCCGCCGAACCAGGGCCAGGCGGCGAAGAAGAGCGCGAGGGCGACGAGCGCGCACGCGAGGAGGCCCGTAGGCGGGCGCGGGGCTCCCGAGGCGGTCATGCGGGTCGCGCACGATACCAGCTGACCGCGCGCGGCGTGATCTCCCTGTCGTACGGCGCGCGACCGCTTCGCGACCGAGCGGTCGGCCGTGTACGATGCGCGCGATGAACGCCGACGTCGGGATCTTGGGAGGTGGACTTTCGGGGCTGTCGCTCGCCGCGCTGCTCGGTCGCGACGCCGAGGTGCTCGAGGCGACCGATACGCCCGGCGGCCTCGCGCGGACGTTCGGCCGCAACGGGTTTCTCTCCGACATCGGCGGCCACATCATGTTCTCGAAGGACCAGGAGGTCCTCGACCTGATGGTGGCCGCGCTCGGCGACAACGTCGCGAAGCGCCGCCGCAACAACAAGATCCTCTACCAGGGGCGGTACGTGAAGTACCCGTTCGAGAACGGCCTCGACGCGCTGCCCAAGGAGGACGCGTACGACTGCCTCATCTCGTTCCTGCAGAACGACGCGAAGCCCCCGCCGCACGCCAACTTCGAGGAGTGGATGTACTTCACGCTCGGGCGCGGCATCACCGACCGCTACCTCCTGCCGTACAACCGCAAGATCTGGAAGCGCGACCCCAAGCAGATGGGCACCGAGTGGGTCGAGCGCGTGCCGCGCCCGCCGCTCGAAGACGTCGTGAAGTCGGCCATCGGCATCGAGACCGAGGGCTACCTCCACCAGCTGTATTTCCACTACCCCATCCACGGCGGCATCGAGTCGCTGCCGCGCGCCTTCGCCGCGCAGGCGCGCGCGCGCGGCCACCGCGTCGTCACCGGCTGCCGCGTCGAGAAGATCCGCCGCTCGGCCGGCGGCTGGGTCGTCAACGACGAGCGCGAGTACCGGCACCTCGTCACCACGATGCCGATCCTCCCCTTCTTGCTCACGCTCGCCGACGTGCCCGGCCCCGTCATGGAGGCCGCCCGCAAGCTCGAGTACAACAGCCTGCGCGTCGTGATGCTCGGCATCGACCGGCGCGAGGGGCTCGACGAGCTCACCGCGGCCTACGTCCCCGACCCGGCCCTGCTCGCGCACCGCGTCTGCTTCAACAACGCCTTCTCGCCCGAGCTCGCGCCGCCCGGCTGCGCGTCGCTCCAGTGCGAGATCACGACCAACCCCGGCGACGGCGTCTTCGAGCTCGACGACGACACGCTCGCGGCGCGCGTGCACGCCGAGCTCGTCTCGGTGGGCATCCTCCGCGCGACCGACCGGGTGGTCGAGCAGATGGTGCAGCGCGAGCGCTTCGCCTACGTCGTGTACGACCTCGGGTACGCCGCGCGCGTGAAGCTCATCGCCGACTACCTCGCGTCGCTCGGCATGCACGCCGCCGGGCGCTTCGCCGAGTACCGCTACATCAACATGGACGCCTGCATCCGGCGCACGCTCGACCTGTCGCGCGAGCTCGACCGCGGCTGATTCTCACGCTCGAGCCCGGTCGCGGCGAACGGTCGCCGCCTCGCCCCTCGTCGCTCAGGACGCGGCGGACGACACGCGCTTGCCGGTGCCGACGAGGCGGAAGATGCGCTTGAAGGTCCAGACGGTGGAGTCGAAGCGGTTGAGCGTGGTCGCGCCGATGCGCTCGCGGTACTCGATGGGGACCTCGACGACGCGGTAGCCGAGCCGCGCCGGCTTGATGACGAGCTCGACCGGAAGCGCCGCCCCCTTCTCGTCGAAGGTGACCGCGCGCAGCATCGACGAGCGGTACGCGCGCATGCCCGTGTGCACGTCGGTGACGCGCAGCCCGTGCACCGCCCGCGTGACGCCCGCGAAGACCGCGTTGGCGATCCA
>CAITLX010000847.1 GCA_903893335.1 uncultured delta proteobacterium
CTTGTTGCACTTGCCATCGGTCGGGAGGGGCAGCCGGACGACGGACGCGACCGTCGCGACCTTCGTGCGCAGCTTTCTCGATGCGGTGCCACCGAGCGGCGCGCCGAGATCCTTCTGGAGCACTTTCAGCAGTGAGGCGACGGATGGCACTGGTGAAGGCTATCACCGCAGCGACATCTCGAACACGAACGCGCAGATGCTTGCAGATGCTTGCATCGATGGGTGCACCAGGCTCCCCGACGTGCCGCCGATACCTCGCCGCGCTGGCCAGTTAAACGTCAGCGGCTCCGTCCCAGAAAAACGGGCCTAGCTGTTAAACGCTCTCGGTTCCTCTCTCCCCGCGGGCCAGAAGAGAGAGCGCGAACGCCGTCCAGCGCGCCCTCGGCGGGCACTCCTTCACGCCCGCGGCGCTCTCTGCGCGAACGCTGTCCACGCGCGCGTGGTGCTCGCCGAGCGTCGAAGGTCGCGGAAACGTGGGGGAGAAACGCAACGGCCCCGGAGATCGCTCTCCGAGGCCGCTGTTAAAAAGTGCGGGGTCGCGTTTCCGCGACCCCGCGTGAATGGCTCAAAAACTGTCTGCCTTATGTCGTCAGGAAGAGACGCTCAACCCATGGACATGACTTAGTTTGTGCTGTTAACCAGCGGGTCACCCATGCCAGCGGCGCGACCCCGACGTCGGAGACTCCGGATCGCTAGTAACGCATGCTTGACTAACGGCTGGCGCTGGTAAAGGATCCGTTCCTAGTGCGCCCCCCTAGTAACGCCGGCCTTCCCAGCCTGGGGACCTGGTGAAGCGGGCGTTCCGAGCGGAGCCGACATGCCAGAACGAGCGACCGGACGATACGAGCGGACCACCGTGGGTGGAGAGGAGGTCGCGGCCTTCGTCCCGGACGCGCTGCCGCCGGCGGACCCGCCCATCGTCGTCGACGCCGCCCTGGCTGAGCGACTCCGTGCAGCTGAGCAGGCGCTCGTTCGCCTCGAGCTGGCCGGGGAGATGGTCCCATCGCTGGACTGGTTCATCTACGCGTTCGTCCGCAAAGAGGCCGTGCTCTCGTCGCAGATCGAGGGGACACAGGCGACCCTCGTCGACCTGCTCACGTTCGAGGCCCAGGAGGGTGTGGAGCAAAGCGCCGCGCCCAACGCCGACGTCGAGGAGGTGTGCAACTACCTCGACGCGCTCGCCTACGCGCGCGCCCAGCTCGCCGACCCCAAGGGCCTGCCGCTCTCGATGCGCCTGTTGAGCGAGACGCACTCGCGCCTCATGCGCGGCGTCCGCGGCGCCGAGAAGCTTCCCGGCGAGGTGCGTCGCAGCCAGAACTGGATCGGCGGAAGCCGCCCCGGCAACGCCGCATACGTGCCGCCACCTCCGCAGGCGCTCGGCGAGGTGCTCGGCGCGTTCGAGAGGTACTTGCACGCAGACGACGCGCTGCCGCCGCTCGTGCGCGCCGGGCTCCTGCACGTGCAGTTCGAGACCATCCACCCGTACCTCGACGGCAACGGCCGCATCGGACGCTTGCTCGTGACCCTGCTGCTCGAGCACTGGAAGCTGCTGACCAAGCCCCTCCTCTACCTGAGCCTCTTCTTCAAGCGGCATCGCGAGGAGTACTACCGTCGGCTCAACGCCGTCCGCATCGACGGCGACTGGGAGGGATGGCTCGACTTCTTCCTCGACGGCGTCGCGACGATCGCCGACGAGGCGGTCGCTTCCGCGCGGGAGCTCTTCGCGCTCGTCGCCGCGGACCGTGCGCGCGTGCTCGCGCACGAAGGGATGTCCGTCGTCGCGCTGCGGCTCTTCGAGCTGCTGCCGCGCCACCCAGTCGTGACCGTCGCATCGGTGATAAGGCTCGTTGAGACCACCAAGCCCACCGCAGGGCGGGCGATCGAGCTGCTCGTGGCCGCGGGCGTTCTCGTCGAGACGACCGGCAAGAGGCGCGACCGCTCCTTCGTGTACCGGAGCTACCTCGATCGACTCCGCGTCGGCACCGAGCTCGACGGCGTCCCGCGAACCAGGGCGTAGCTCCGCGTGTCCCACTTCGGTCGGGGATCCCGCGTTTTCCACGCGCGATGCCCGACCACTCATCCCGATCCCGTCCGCCCGCGATATCTTCACGGACTTGGACACCGAGCCCGACGACCTGCCCCTCATCCGCTGCGCCGTGTACACGCGCCAGTCGGTGGTGCGCGCCGGGGAAGATCCCGCCCTCGCGTCCTGCGCGGTGCAGCGCACCCTCTGCACCGAGTTCATCCGCTCCATGGCCTGGCGGGGCTGGTACCGGAGGGCGACCGACGCCGAAAGCTGCGGTCACCATGCCGCTGCGGTCGCGCCGGCCCCGCGGAACACAGCGGGGCCGAGCACCCGTAGGATCTTGGCGCTGGGAAGCGTCTTGAAGTCATGGAGCCCCGAAACGAAGGTGAAGCGATGATCAGGCGACCGGAAGACGATGCGACGACACCTGCCAGCCGCTACCGTCGGCGAAGCGTGCGCTGCGGACTTCTCGCGCTTGCGTGGCTGGTGATGGCCGGCTGCGGGGCGTCGTCGAACGCGTCGTCAGGCGACGCGGGCGACAACGATGTGGCGACGCCTGATGCGGGCAGCGGCGACGCGGGCAGCGCCGATGCGGGCGGCAGCGACTCCGGACCTCCGCCCCCAGCCAGCGGGCAGATCGTGCTCGACGCCTGCCTCGGCCAAACCGGGATCGCCGAGCGATGCACGCTCGTCACGAACGCGTCCGCCTGCACGGGCTCCAAGTGCTCCAAGCTGGTGGTCGTCTTCTCCGGCGGCGAGATGGGGTGCATCACTGGCTCCGGTTACAACAACGTCCTCGCAGGATACGCGTCACAGGGCTACGCCGCGGTCTGCATCAACTACTTCGACACCTCCACGGGCTCCGGCAAGGCGCCCTACATCGACGAAGCCGCGCGCATCGACCTAGCGGTCCGCGAGGCGACCACAGGGGCGTGGGCGCGCGCCTACTGGACCGGCGCGGACCTGCTGCTCGAGGGCATCAGCCACGGCGCGACGGCTCCGGTCATTCTCATGGCGCGTACCAGCCTCGACGATCAGCCCCACTGGCACGGCACCCACTTCACGGGAGGCTGCTTCTTCGACGGAGCCTACGACCAAGCCGCCACCGCCAGCCTTCTCGCAACCGGAGCGATCGGGGGCAATCCGTGCACCGTACCCGTGTCGTACACGCGCTGGCTGGAGCGATACTGCGGTCCGGGTGCAACCGGGGCGACCTGCGACCTCTCGACCAATCCGAAGGCGCAAGAGGACACCATCACGAATGTCCTGCCTGCGAACTTCTCGATTCGCGATTTCAAGCTTTTCGAGTGCGGCAGTGCGCTTCCCGCCTGCTCTGGCGACATCGTCGCGGGGCCGCCCGTCCAAACTCTCTGTCAGCGCCTCGACGCTTCGCCGACCCACACCTGCTCGTTCGGGAGCCTGCCGACGGATGGGCACCTGACCTGCCACGGCAATCAGTACGATCAGTGCCGCGCTTGGTTCGAAGGTCTGCTTCCCCCGTGAACCGGCGATGCCAAGCTGCGAAGCTCGGCGGTGCCGATGCGGCTTGACGACGATGCGTTTCGAGCATGGGTTGCCGAGACCCACGGCGCGTCGCTCCTGCTTGCGCGCCGAATCGTTGCGAACGACGCCGATGCCGCGGACGTCGTGCAGGAGAGCTACGTGCGCGCCTACACGGCCCTACGGAGCAACCAGTTCCGATCGGGAGAGGAGGCGCTCGGGTCATGGCTCAGGAGCATCGTGACGCGAACAAGCCTCGACGCACTGCGGGCACGCCGCCGTCTGCGGGAGGAGACCGACGCGCAGATCGACGACTTGCCCGCGCCGCATGCGGCAGACGTCACGGTGGACCGGAGCAACCTCGAGCGCGCCATCTTGGACCTGCCCACCGAGCAGCGCACGGCCTTCGTCCTGCGGGAGGTCGAAGGTTTCTCGCTCAAGGAGACTGCCGAACAACTAGGTTGTTCGATCGGGGCGGTGGAGCAGCGAGTGCTCCGCGCGTGGGCAGGATTGAAGAGGAGGCTGCACGATGAACCACGATGATGAGTGGCAGGAGCACGTCCGAACCGCGCTGAACCTCCCCGAGGAGCGGGATGCTCGAGCCGCCGCCGTGATCGCATCGACGGCAATCGACCGTGGCACGCGGCGCATCCTGGCACACGCGAGCACTCGTGCGGCGACGCTCGGACTCGCGATTTCGATCAGCGTCGCCTTCGGAGTCTATGAGTGGGAGCAGGCAGAAGCCTCGCGCACTGCGGGGGCGACCCTTCTCCATGGTGTTGCATGGACCCCGTAAGACGCAGCTATTGGCGGACTGGCATCGTCGTCGCGATCGTCTTTCTGGTTGGCGCGCTGTCCGGCGGCCTTGCGACGCGAGCATTCCAGCAGCGTCGAATGCGCGAGATCGTGATGGGGGACGCTGCGATCATGCGAACGCGGTTGACGTTGTACGCACTCGACCAGCGTCTCTCGCTCACGCCCGCGCAGCGCGCGGAGGCCGAGCGCGTCTTGCGCGCGCAGGAGGACTCCTACCGGCAGGCGCTCGAACTCAGCAGGCCAAATATTCGTGAGCTTCGCAGGGACATGGCGCGGCAGCTGGGGCCTTCGCTCGAGCCGAACCAGCGAGTGAACCTCGAGGAGCTCGTCCGGGAGGGCGAACGCTTTCGTTAGGGCGGCGGCGGAAAGCGCGGCCCGGCGCTCACCCCGCGAGCTTCTGGAGCATCGCCATCCCGCGCGCGGTCTCGGCGGGCATCGCGTCGGCCAGTTCGAGGTAGACGCGCCCGCTCTCGCTGTAGTCGTCGACCTGCACGCACCAGCTCTCGCCCGCGGGCGTCGCGAGTTCGATCTTGGCGGTGAGCTTGTGGAGCGCGGCCTTCACGACCCGGTAGTGCGTGCCCTTCGGGA
>CAITLX010000848.1 GCA_903893335.1 uncultured delta proteobacterium
CGAGCGAGAGCGAGGCGAGGAAGAACGCGAAGATGCCGAGCACGGTGACGGCGCGGTGGCGCAGCGTCCACCCGAGCGAGCGCGCGTACAGCTCGTCCAGGTGCTCGAGGCCGCGCACGAGGAAGCCGAAGGGGCCGGCCTTGGCCGTCTCGTCGGACGTGGCGTCGAGCACGCGCAGGCAGAGCAGGGGCGTGACCGTGCGCGAGACGAAGAAGCTCATGACGAGCGAGAACGCGATCGTCATGGCGAGCGGCAGGAAGAGGTTGCGCGCCACGCCCGCGAGGAAGAGCACGGGGAAGAAGACGACGATCGTCGTGATGGTCGACACGAGGATGGGCATGGCCACCTCCTGCGCCGCCGAGAGCACCGCCTGGCGTCGGCTCTGGCCGAGGGCGAGGTGGCGGTGGATGTTCTCCAGCTCGACGATCGAGTCGTCGACGAGGCGCCCGACGCCGAGCGCGAGGCCGCCGAGGGTGAAGACGTTGAGCGTCTGGCCCGTGAAGTAGAGCAGCACGAACGTCGCGATGATGGAGAGCGGGATCGCGATGGCGATGATGGCCGTCGCGCGCAGGCTGACCAGGAACACGAGGATGACGAGCACCGCGAGCAGGCCGCCGAGCACGGCCTCGTGCTCGAGCGACGACACCGCGTTGCGGATGTAGGTCGACTGGTCGAAGGAGATGACCAGCTTCACGTCGTCGGGCACGCCGCGCAGCTTGGGCATCGCCGCGCGCACGGCGTCGACGACGCCGATGGTGTTGGCCCCCGGCTGCTTGAGCACGCGGAGGTAGACGCCGCGGCGGCCGTCGACGCGCACGATCTCGGCCTGGTCGGCGGTGCCGTCGACCACGCTGGCGACGTCGCGCACGCGCACCGGCTGCGCAGCCTGCGCCCCGGTGCCGCTCGCGGACGCGCGCACGATGACGTCCTCGAGGGGGCGGACGTCGTCGACCTCGGTGTTGGAGAAGACGTTGTAGTGCCGGTCGCCGGCGCGAAGCTCGCCGCTCGGCAGGAGCAGGTTGGAGCCGCGCACGGCGCTGACCACGTCGAGGATGCCGATGCCGCGCGCGCGCATGGCGTCGCGGTCGGCCTCGACCTCGATCTCGCGCGTCTTGCCGCCGCCGACCGTGGCGCTCGCGACGCCCGTGATGCGCTCGAGCTGAGGCTCGATCGTGTTGTACGCGAGGTCGTAGAGCTGCCGCTCGTCGAGCTGGTCGCTGCCGACCGCGACCTGCACGACGGGGATGTTGGTGATGTCGAACTTGATGATGAACGGCTGCTGGATGCCCTTGGGCAGCGTGTTCAGGATCTGCGAGACGCGCTGCGACACCTCGAACTGCGCGTTGTCGAGGTTGGTGCCGTACGCGAACCACACCGACACGATCGAGACGCCCTGCTTCGAGGTGCTCTCGACGCGGTCGACGCCGGGCGACGCGCTGACGGCGCGCTCGACGGGCTGGGTGATCGTCTTCTCGACGTCGATGGGGCCGGCGCCCGGGTAGAAGGTGGCGACGCGGATGACGGGGATGGTGATCTCGGGGAAGAGGTCCACGCTGAGCCGGCGCACCGACACCCAGCCGAGCACCAGCACCATCAGCGAGACCATCAGGATCAACACCGGGTTGCGCAGCGCGAGTCGGGTGAGCCACACGGCGAGCCTCCTCGGGTTACTTGCGGTCGGTGGAGGGGGCGGCGGACCCCGCGGGGGGCGCCGAGCCGGCGGGGGTCGCGCTCGACGCGCCCGCGACGCGCACCGCGACGCCGTCGCCGAGGCCGTCGGCGCCGCCGGTGACGATCGTCTCGCCGCCGGCGAGGCCGGTGGCGACCTCGAGCCAGGAGCCCTCGTCGACGCCGGTGGCGATGCGGCGGCGCCGGGCGCGGTCGCCGTCGACGACGAAGACGTAGCGCTCGCCGCCGCTGATCTGCAGCGCGGCTACGGGGATGACGGGCACGCGCGGGTGGCGCGCCGTCTCGATGCTGGCGCGGCCGTACATGCCGGGCCGAAGCTCGAGCGTCGCGTTGTCGAGCTCGACCTCGGCGTCGAGCGTGCGCGTCGCGGTGTCGAACGAGGGCGCGATGCGGCGCACGCGCCCCTCGAAGGTGCGCCCGGGGAAGGCGTCGAGCTCGACGCGCGCGGGCTGGCCGACGGCCACGGCGCCCGCGTCGCGCTCGGTGACCGCGACGAAGGCGCGCA
>CAITLX010000849.1 GCA_903893335.1 uncultured delta proteobacterium
GCGCGGCGACGGCGTACGCGCACGGCTCGGTCGCGAGCGAGCTCGCGCGCGCCGACGACGCGGACCCGGTCCACGCGACGCTCGACCACCTCGGGTGGCACGTCGTCGGCTTCGAGGAGCCCGCCGAGCGCGTCACCGGCTGGCTGCGCGCGCTCGCGGGGGCGCTCGGTCGCCCGGCGGTGACCAAGCGCCTCGCGCGCGCCCTCGAGGACCTCGGCGCCGCTCCGGGTGCGCTGCCGGTCGTGCGCCTCGTCGGCGCGCCCGCGGGGCTGCCGCGCGGCTCGGTCGAGCTCGACGTCGTGGTCGACCTCGCGACGTGGCACGCGGCCGACGACGCCGACTTCGACGCCTCGGGCAAGCGCAAGCCCAAGAAGGCCGCGAAGAAGGCGCGCGATCTGCGCACGCTGCACCTCCTCTCGGTGCCCGACGGCGGGCGCGGCTGGCTCGCGCTGGGGCTCGACCGCCCCTCGCTGGTCGAGCACCTGAAGGTCGCGCTGGCGGGGGCGCGCGAGGCCACGCTCGCGAGCCGCCCTGGGCTCGACGCGCTGCGCGCGCAGCCGCTCGCGGGCGGCGGCTTCTTCACCGTCGCGGGGTTGCTCGGCTCGGCAGGCGGGGCGCTGCACCAGGCGCTCGGGCGCCCGCTCTCGTCGGTGCTCGACGCCATGCCGCACCACGGCGAGACGCCGCTCGTCTACACCGTGCGCGCCGCCGGAGGCTCGGGCGCCGAGCTTGGCGCGCACCTGTGGTGGCCGCGCGCCGTCCTCGATGACGTGATGGCCGCCGGGATGCAGGCGGCGGGGGCGCACGGCGCCACGACGAAGGCCCCCGGCAAGAAGTAGCCGGAAATTGGGTCCGGGGCGGGGGCTGGGGTAAGCGCATGTAGGACAATGAGTGCCTGGCCCCGACGCCTCCGGTTCGCCCTCCTGGCAGCTGCCCTGGTGGTGCTCGCGCGACCGGTGTCGGCCGCCTGGGTCGAGACGCACGTCACCGCCGACGAGGTGCGCGTCGAGGTCGCCACCGACGGCTCGGCGCTCGTCGAGCACACCGTGGTCCTCAAGGTGCAGGGCGGCCCGCTCAAGGGCTTCGACCTCTCGGGCATCGATCGCGACGCGGCTCCCGTCTCGGACGCGACCGCCGTCATGGCGCAGGCCGACGGCTCGACCGCCACGCCGCTCCCCGTCGCGCTCGACGTGCGGCCCGACGGCGCGCTGCACGTCGGCATCGATCCGCCGCGGGGCATCGGGCACGGCGCCTGGGTGCTGCACGTGCGCTACCGCACCAACCTCGCGCAGGGCCTCGAGCGCGACGGCGCCATGCTGCGGCTGCGCTGGCTCGGGCCGTCGTGGGTCGAGGGGCTCGACGGCGCGAAGTGCACGTTCGTCCTGCCCGCCGCGCCCACCGCGCCGCGCGTCGGGGCCGACCGCGGCACGCCCGACGACGGCGTCGGCGGCGCGTTCCTCGTGCAGGTGCGGCGCATGGCCGACCACGACGAGATCGAGCTGGTGCGCCCCCACGTCGCGCGCGGCGAGCGGGTCGCGTGGTCCACGCGCGTCGATCCGCGCGCGTTCCCCGACGTGCGCGACCCGCGGCTCGCCCCCCCGGCGCCCGTCGCCGCGCTCGACCCCGCGCCGCTCGTCGACGTGCGCGAGA
>CAITLX010000850.1 GCA_903893335.1 uncultured delta proteobacterium
CTTATCGCACGTTCAGGGCACCCCGGTCAAACGGGAGGGCTGAACGCTTGGACGGGGGTGGGCCGTCCGGCATTCACGACTCGCCCCGGGACCGGCCCCGCGTTCACGAGCGGAGCGGGGGGCGACCCCTCCGTCGCGACAGGAACCCCATCGCCACGACCGCTGCCGACGCGAGCCACCAGGGGGTGTCGCCCCAGAGCTCGTAGCCGGTGCGGGTGGGCGAGAGCCAGTGCGCGGTCGCCTCGACCGTCTCGGGGCGGAACGTGCCGCCATGGGCCACGACGCGGCCGACCGGATCGACGACGGCCGAGACCCCGCTGTTGGTCGCGCGCAGCAGGTAGCGCCGGTGCTCGATGGCGCGGAACTTCGCGAGGGCGAGGTGGATCCAGGGCTCGGTCGTGTCGCCGAACCAGGCGTCGTTGGTGAGGTTGACGAGCATCTCGGGCTGGCCGTGGCGCACGGCTGCGTTCACGAAGCTCGGGAGGATGTCCTCGTAACAGATGAACGCCGTCACCCGGTGGCCGTCGACGTCGATCGGATCGTTGCGCGTGCCGGCGGTCAGGTGCCCCGAGTTGGGCGACCAGTCGTACAGGACGGGGAGCTGTTCGCCGAAGGGGAGGTACTCGCCGAACGCGAGGAGGAACTCCTTGTCGTAGCGGCCGCGCACCTTGCCGCCGGCGTCGGCGCTGAGCGCGGTGTTGTAGGCGACGAAGGCGCCGGGCGCGCGGCGCGTGAGCACGGCGCCGAAGACGGTGGCCACGCGCAGGTCGCGCGTGACGATGCGCTCGGACATCTTCTGGTAGTCGGCCTCGGGCAGGTCGATGGTGACCGCTGCCTCGCTCCAGACGACGAGCTCGGCGCCGCGGTCGCGAAGCTCGGCGGTCATCGTTCGGTGGCGCCGGAGCGACTCGGCGCGGTCGCCGCGGCGCTGCACCAGCGGCATGTCGCCCTGCACGAGGCCGACCTTGACGCTCGGCGCCGCCTGCACCGCGGCGTCGACCTGGCGGATGCGCACCGCCCCGTAGAGCGCCGCCAGCGCCGGAACCGCGAGCGCGGCGGCGACCCAGCGCGCCTCGGCGGGGCGACGCTCGCGCCGGGCGAGCCACAGCTCGGCGAGCGCGAGGCTCGGCGCGACGAGCACGAGGCTGACGAGGTAGGGACCGCCGAGGTCGGCCACCTGCGCGAGCGCGGGCACGCCGTGCACGCAGGCGCCGAAGTACCAGGGGAACAGCAGCGGCCAGAGCAGCTCGCTCGCGGCGAACGCGAGCGCGAAGGCGAGGCCGGCGGGCCAGCCGCGGCGCGTCGCGCGCGCGGTGAGCCCTGTCAGCATCGCGATGCGCCCACCCTGGTACGCGCAGAGCAGCACCGTGAACAGCGCGCAGACCGGCGTCGGGAAGCCGCTGAACGTGCGCAGCATGCCGAGCAGCCAGTAGAAGCCGCCGAGGTCGAGCACGAGGCCCGTCACCGCGCCGAGCGCCGCCGCCGCCGCCGGACCGCGCCCGCGCACCGCGACCAGCAGCGGGGCCAGCGCCACGAGCGAGCAGGGCCAGAGCGCGCCGAAGGAGAAGCCCCACCAGTAGAGCAGGCCGGAGCCCACCGCGAGGGCGACCGCGGTGCGGGGGGCGACCGCCGGGGCGAGCGCGGGAGCGTCGGCGTCGGGTGCGGCGTCGAGGTCGGGCACGGCGCGGCGAACGGTAGGCGGCGCGCGCTCGCTTCGCAACCCGCTGGGCCGTCTGCGCGTCGGGGGGCTACGCTCGGCGCAGCGACGACGAGGCGATGGCGCGCATTCTCCACATCGAAGACGACGCGGCCAACCGCGCGCTGGTGCGCAAGCTGTTGAAGAGCGCGGGCCACGAGGTGCTCGAGGCCGAGGACGGCGTGGCCGGCGTGCGCCTCGCCTGCGCCGCGCACCCCGACCTCGTGCTCGTGGACCTCAACATCCCGGGGCTCGACGGCTACGAGGTGACGCTGCGCCTGCGCGCCGAGCCGTCGCTCGCCGGGGTGCCCATCGTCGCGATCACGGCCGAGGGGGACCGCGACACCAGCCTCGCGGTCGGCTGCGACGGCTTCGTGCAGAAGCCGATCGACGCGCGACGGTTCGCGGCGCTGCTCGGCCGCTACCTCGGCGCGGCGCCCGAGGCGCGGGCTGCCGACCCCACCGCCGACCGGTTGCGCCAGCAGGGGCAGCGCATCGTGTCGCACCTCGAGGCGAAGATCGCGGAGCTCTCGAGCGCGCACGACCGGTTGCTCGACCTCGACCGGGCGAAGAACGCGTTCTACCGGACGATGTCCCACGAGCTCGCGACGCCGATGACCCCGATCGTCGGCTACCTCGACATGCTGGCGCGCGAGCAGCTCGGCCCGCTGGCGCCCGCGCAGCGCACGGCGCTGGTGGCGACGCAGGCGTGCGTGCGTCGCCTGCGCGCGCTGCTCGACGACCTGCTCGACGTCACCGCGCTCGAGGGCGGGACGCTCGCGCTCGAGGCGCGCGCGTACGACCTCGGCGAGGTGCTCGCGCGCGCGACGACCCTCGCCGAGGGGGCGCTGCGCGACGCCGACGCGCGGCTGACCTGCGACCGACCCGAGGGCCCTCTGCCCGGCGTGGGCGACGCGCCGCGGCTGGCGCGCGCGGTCGCGCACCTGCTGTCGAACGCCGCCAAGTTCGGGCCGCGCGGGGGGCGCGTGGCGCTCCGTGCGCGCGCCGCCGGCGACGACTGGGAGGTGCGCGTGGCGGACGAGGGGCCGGGGGTGGACGCCGAGCGCGCGGAGCATCTGTTCGAGCCCTTCATCCAGGCCGACGGCTCGCCGACGCGCGCGCACGGCGGCGTGGGCGTCGGGCTCTCGATCGCCCGCCGCGTGGTCGAGGGGCACGGCGGGAGCGTGCGGGTCGAGCGGGGAGCCGAGGGGGCGTCGGGCGAGCCCCCGCTCGGCGGCGCGGCCTTCGTGCTCGTGTTCCCC
>CAITLX010000851.1 GCA_903893335.1 uncultured delta proteobacterium
CGTGGCCTCGGTCACGACGGGGCCCGAGAGGTGCCCCTCGGCCGCGGCGAGCACGAGCGCCCCCCAGGCGGCCGCGTTGAGGCTGCGCGAGGCCGCGAGGGCCACGGCGGCCTTGCTCGCCGCCTCGCGCTCGCCCAGGTCCCACAGCGCGGCGGTGGCGAGCCCGGAGAGCTCGCGCAGCGGGTCGCTCGCGGCGAGCCGCGCGATGGCCACGCGCAGCCCCGCGTCGCCGTGATCGCGCGCGAGGTGCAGCGCGGCGCGCAGGCCCGTCTCGCGCTCGAGCGCGGCGCCGCGCACGAGCGACTCGAGCATCGGGCGCGCGGTCGGGAGGCGCGCGGCGGCCATGCGGAAGAGGAACGCGAGATCGCGGTCGGCGCTCGGGCGATCCGACAGGCGCGAGACGAGCTCGACGGTGGGGCGCGTCGCGGGCGCGGGCAGCGCGGGCTCGAGCGCCCAGGCCACGAGCGACCAGGCGGCGCGCGAGCTCGCGGCCCCCTCGGTGGAGTGCGTGCGCGCCTCGTCGACCGGCGCGCGATCGCCCGCGCGCACGGCGACCTCGGCGAGCACCAGCCAGCGGCCGAGGTGGCGCTCGGCGTCGCGCAGGATGGCGATCGCGGGCGCCGCGGACTTCGGCAGGCGCGCGGCGCGCGCGAGCGGGACGAAGACCTCGACGCAGAGCGAGATGCGGTGGCTCTCCTTGATCTTCGGGGCGAGCGAGGCGAGCAGGCCCCCCTGCGACTCGCCGCGCGCGAGGCGCGCGACCTCGGCGGCGAGCGCCAGGTGCGACTGCCGGCACGTCGCGGTGGTCGCGAGCGGCGTGGCCAGCGAGGCGGCGGAGACGAAGCAGGCCGCCGACAGCGACGCGAGCCCACCGGCTCCCTCGCTCGCGAGCGCGGCTGCGACGGCAGCGGGCGCGCGCGGGTCGCCGGCCTCGGCGAGCGAGCGCACCGCGACGCACCAGAGATCGCGGTCGAACGCCCCCCGGCGCGCCAGCGTCGCCGCCGTGTCGGCCAGCAGATCGCGCACCGCGGGGCTGACGGGCGCGAGCGCCCGCAGCACGCCCGCGAGCCGCGCCTCGCTCGGAGCCTTGCGCTTGAGCGCGCCGGAGACCTCCTCGGCGAGACGCCCCTGCAACACACGGCCCGTAGCCTCTGCCCCCCGAGCGCGCGCCATGTACCCGGTAGGATACCAGACTCCTCGGAGGAGCGGGTCCAACCCCGCGGTGACCGAATTCGGAGCCTCCGATCCCAACCCCTCCCGGGGCGGACCGGCGGGCCCCTTCGGCGTCAGGCCCGGGCGAGCGAGACGGTGAGGCTCTCGCCGTCGACCTCGAGCGCGCGGGTCGTGAGCGGCTCGAAGCCGGACGCGCCGACCACGAGCTCGACCGCGAGCGCCTCGCGCGCGATGGCCTCGCGCGCCGCGCCGACGACGCGCTCGACGCGCTCGGAGCCCGCGAGCGCGAGCCGGATGCGATCGGCGAAGTCGAGCCCTGCGTCCTTGCGCGCAGCCTGCACGCGCGCGAGCACCTCGCGCACGAGCCCCGCGTCGCGCAGCTCGTCGTCGAGCTCGGTGTGGAGCACGACCACGCCGACGCGCGAGCCGGCGGCGGCGAACCCCTCGCCCGCCTCGACCGTGACCGCGATCTCCTCGGGGCCGAGCTCGACGCGCTCGCCGTCGAGGTCGAGCACGACCTTGCCCGTCTCGGCGAGCTCGACGCGCAGCGCGGCCGCGTCGGCCTTCGCGAGCGCCGTCTTGGCGAGCTGCACCTTCTTGCCGAGCTTGGGGCCGAGCGCGCGGAAGTTGGGCTTGAGCGCGTAGGTCACGCGGCTCCCCTCCTCGCCGGCCCGCAGCCAGAGCACCTCGCGCACGTTGAGCTCGTCGGCCACCAGCGCGGCGTGCGGCTCGAGCCGCTCGCGCAGATCCTGGCGCGCGAGCACGACGTCGGCGCTGCGCAGCGGCTGGCGCACCTTGAGCCGCCCCTGCGTGCGCACCGAGAGGCCGAGCGAGACGAGCTCGCGCACCGTGCGCATCTCCTCGGCGAGCGGCTCGTCGACCGCCGCCCTGTCGGGCGCGGGGAAATCGCAGAGGTGCACGCTCTCGGGCATCGTCGTCGGCCAGGGGCCGCAGACGAGGTTCCGGTAGAGCTCCTCGGCGAAGAACGGGATGAACGGCGCCGACACCTGCGCGAGCGTCACGAGCGCCTCGTACAGCGTGAAGTAGGCGTCCTGCTTGTCGCGACCGAGCCCCGGCGCCCAGAAGCGCTCGCGGCTGCGGCGCACGTACCAGTTGGAGAGCGCGTCGACGAGATCGACGAGCCGCTGCGCCGCCTCGTACGGGCGGTACGCCTCGAGCTGTGCGGTGACCTCGGCGGTCGCGAGCGCGAGCTCGCTCAGCATCCAGCGGTCGAGCAGCGGGCGCTCGGCGGCCGGGCGGTAGCCCTCGCTCGCGCGCAGCGCCTGGCCGATGGGGCCCGACGCGGACGCGTTGCCCGCCGCGGGCGAGAAGCCGTCGATCTGCGCGTAGATGACGAAGAACGAGTAGACGTTGCGCAGCTTGACCTGGAAGTCCTTCTGCAGCGCGCGCACGTTCGACAGCGAGTGGCGCGTGTTCGTCCAGGGGGGGCTCGCGGCGTAGAAGAACCAGCGGAAGCCGTCGGCGCCCGGCGCCGGCGTCGAGGGGTCGAACACGGTGACGCGCTCGTCCTTCGGCAGCTTGGGCACCTCGACGGGCATGATGTCCTCGCCCCGCGCGCCCTGGCGCAGGCCGAGCGCGTCGGCGTCCTCCGAGGCGAGCGAGATGAGGCGACGGCGCCAGCCCTTGTGCGCGCGCAGCACGACCTCGCGCGTCTGCGAGGCGTCGTCCACGCGCTGCAGCAGCACCTTGGCGCCCTCTTGCAGGTCGAGCCCCTCGAGGTCCTCGCGCGCGATGAGCGCGACGCCCGGCTGCGTGGTCGGCGCGCGGCCCCCCTCGCGCACGACGGCGAAGTCCATCGCCACGCGCTCGAGGATGACCTCGGGGGGCGTGTAATTGCCCTTCGACTTGCTCTCCTTCTTGCCCTCGCGGTCGCACACGTGACCGAGCACGATGCACGTCTTGTAGGGGTGCGGCAGCGGCCGCGCTCGAAGGCCGAGGCGCTCGAGCGTCGCGTCGTCGAACACGAGCGTCGAGACCATGAGCAGCGAGTAGAACCAGCCGCGCGTCTGGTCGATGGCCTCGCAGATGAAGTCGGCCGGGAAGGCCGCGTCGAACTTCGCGCTGGAGCCCGGCGCGTGGGGGAAGCCCCACTGCGCGAAGGGCATGCAGCCCGAGTCGAACCAGCAGTCGATGACGTCCGGCACGCGCTGAAACCAGCCCGCGTCGTCGCTGCCGAACGTCACCTTGTCGATCCAGGGCTTGTGGATGATGAGGTGCTCGAGGTTCTGGGCGCGCACGCGGGCGTCCTGGCCGTCGCCGTTGGAGGCCACGAACGCGGCGAGCTCGCGCTCGACCTCGCCGAGGTTGCAGCCCGGCCGAGCGCGCAGCGCCTCGAGCGACGCGACCGCGACCTGCTCGCCCGTCTTGGCGTTGATCCAGATGGGCAGCGGCGTGCCCCAGTAGCGCTCGCGCGAGAGCGCCCAGTCGACGTTGTGCGCGAGGAACTCGCCGAAGCGGCCGTCGCGGATGTGCTCGGGCAGCCACGAGACGGCCTGGTTGTCGGCGATGGCGCGGCCGATCTCGGCGGTGGTGCGGATGTACCAGGCGGGGCGCGCGTACTGGATGAGC
>CAITLX010000852.1 GCA_903893335.1 uncultured delta proteobacterium
CGGTCGAGCCGCTCGGGGCGCGTCGGCGCCACGTCGCCGCACCGGGTCGCGCCCGTCGGCGCCCGCCGGCGCCCGCGCGCCGCTCGGGCGTAGGGTCCAGGGGCCACCGCGGGGTGGAGCCCCAAGCCATTCTCGCGTACAGAGAGGCACCGCGATGCCCATCGATCTGAACATGCCGCAGCTCGGCGAAAGCGTCGTCGAGGGAACCATCCTCAAGTGGCTGGTGCGCGAGGGGGACGTCGTCACCCGCGAGCAGTCGATCGTCGAGGTGGCCACCGACAAGGCGGACACCGAGGTGCCCGCGCCCACCGGCGGGCTGATCGTGAAGCTGCTCGCCGCCGAGGGGGACACCGTGAAGATCGGCGCCGCCCTCTGCCAGATCGAGCCCGGCGTCACCGCCGCCGCAGCCCCCAGCGCGCCCTCGGCCGACCCTGCGCCGCAGGCCGCGAAGGCCGCCTCCCCCGCCCAGGCGGCCGCCTCCGCCGGCGCCCCCGCTGCTGCCCCCTCGCCGGTCGGCCCCCACCTGACGCCGAGCGCCCGCAAGGCAGCGCGCGAGCAGGGGCTCGACCCCGCGCAGGTCGCGACGAGCCGCGCCGCGTTCGCCACGGCCCCCGGCAGCGTGCTGCCCCCCGGCATCACCCTGCCGCAGCCGAACATCGGCTACGGCTCGTACAAGGTGCCGGCCTACCGGCCGCAGCCGGGCGACGAGGTCGTGGCCTACACGCGTCGGCGCAGGCTGACCGCCGACCACATGGTCTACTCGAAGCTGACGGCGCCCCACGTGGTGACCGTCGCCGAGGTCGATCTGCACCGCGCGATGAAGCTGCGCGAGGCGCACAAGGACCGCTACAAGAAGGAGGGCTCCGCGCTCACGGTGCTCGCCTTCGTGTGCGCCGCGACGACCAAGGCGCTGCGCGAGCACCCGACGATGAACGCGCGCGTGCTCGACGACGCCTACGTCGTGCTGCGCAACATCAACCTCGGCGTCGCCGTCGACGCCCCCGACGGCCTCATCGTGCCCAACATCAAGAAGGCCGACGAGCTCTCCATCCGGGGCATGACCAAGGCCATCGACGACGTGGCCAAGCGCGCGCGCGCGGGCAAGATCACCGCCGACGACCTCGCGGGCTGCTCGTTCTCGATCTCGAACCCCGGCCTGAAGGGCAACCTCTTCGGCGGCGCGATCCTCTCGCAGCCCAACGTCGGCATCCTGCGCATGGGCGAGATCCAGAAGCGCGCCGTCGTCGTCGAGGTCGGCGGCGAGGACGCCATCGTCGTGCACCCCGTCATGCACCTCGCGCTCTCGTACGACCACCGCATCGTCGACGGCGCGCTCGCCAACGCGTTCCTGTGGCGCGTGACCGAGCTGCTCGAGCTCGCCGAGTTCGAGGTCTGAGCGCCGCCTCGCGCTGACGCCGGGCGCGAGCGCTCGCTCCCGCGCAGGCTCAGCCGGTCGCGAGCGGCGGCCAGGGCTCCCCGCGACGCACGCGCGCCTCGATGAGGTGCACGCGGTCGTGGCCGAAGTAGAGCTCGTTCGCGCCGCCGTCGACCGACAGCAGCCACGCGGGCGCCCCGAACGCGCCCGCCGCGACCGCGGCCTCGGTGGCCTCCTGCAGCGCGGTCTTCCAGCGCGGATCGGCCGGCGCGCCGACGACCAGGTCGGCGTCGACGCCCGCCGTGCGCGCGAGGTCCACGAGCGTCTCGGGGTCGTTCAGATCGCGGTCGTCGCGCCACGCCGCGGCGAAGCCCGCCTCGACGAACGCGGCGTAGCGGTCGCTCGCCTCGGCGCGCACGGCGTGCGCGGCGCGCAGGATGGACAGGGTGCGCTGCGGGAAGCGGCTCATCATGCGGATCGGTACGCCGAGGTGGGCGGCCGAGCGCGCGACGTCGACGAAGAGGTAGGCGCCGCGCGCGGGGACCTCGGCCGGCGGCCGGTTGCCCGTCTCCTTCATGATGCCGCCGAGGAAGACGGGCGTGCGGACCGGCTCGGCGTCGATGCGCGCCGCGAGCGCGTCGAGCTGCGTGCTCGCGAGGTAGCTGTACGGGGAGATGAAGTCGAAGCAGAGCTCGAGACGGTGGCGCGCCATGCGGACCAGGGTAGCCTACCGGCTCACGACGAGGAGGCGCTTGCGATGACGCTCGAGAGCAAGACGTGCGTGCCGTGCGAGGGCGGGGTCGAGAGGCTCGACGCGGGGCGCGTGGCCTCGTACCTCGGGGTGCTGAGCGGCTGGACCGCGCGCGACGAGAAGATCCACAAGGGCTACGCCTTCCGCGACTTCGTCGAGGCGATGGCGTTCGTCAACCGGATGGCCGCGGTCGCGGAGCACGAGGGCCACCACCCCGACTTCCGCGTGCACTGGAACCTGGTGGACGTGACGATCTGGACGCACGCCATCGACGGACTGTCGGAGAACGACTTCATCCTCGCCGCGAAGATCGACGCGGCGCGATGACGCAGGACGAGCGCGCGGCCCTCGCGACCAAGTACCGCACGCTCGCCGAGCTGCGGCACGGGCGCGAGGCAGGCGGCGCGGTGGCCGACCGCGCCCGGCTGCAGGCCCTCGCGCGCGCCTTCCCGGGCGCGCTGCGCGAGCTCGACCTGCTCGCGCTCGACGAGATCGAGCGGCGGGCACACGCGCTCGAGGCCGACGGCCCCGACGAGGCCTGGATGGAGTGGGTGTCGGCCTACCACGCGGCGCTGCGCGCCGCGCTCGACGCGCGCGAGCCGAGAGGCAGCGACGCCGGCGCGGGGCTGCGCGACCGGGCCATCGCCCGCGTCGCCGACCGGTTCGGCGTCGATGCGCCGACCGTGCGCGCCACCGTCGCCCCCCGCGGGCGCCCCGGGCCGTGAGCCGGGAGCACGGAGCGGCGCTCGCTCGGACGCCTCGCGCGCGCAACCGACGGCAGCCACGGCATCGTCTGGAGCGAGGAGCAGATCCTGCAATACTTTCCGCGCCTGAAAGAGCGCATGCACACAGCGGCGGAGTATCTCTCCGGC
>CAITLX010000853.1 GCA_903893335.1 uncultured delta proteobacterium
GCCGAGGGGTGCTTCTCGCGCGCGGGGTACGCAGCGGCGTCGATGCGCGAGATCGCCGAGCACGCGGGCGTCTCGAAGAGCCTGCTGCACTACCACTTCCAGTCCAAGGAGCACCTCTTCGTCGAGGTGCAGATCCGCGCCTACGAGCGCCTCGCCGCGCGCGTCACGCTGGCCGTCTCGCAGGTCGCGAGCGGGTCGGAGCGCGGGCTGCTCGCCTTCGACGCGGCGTTCGACGCGCTGCGCGCCAACGGCGCGCTGGCCAAGCAGGCCGAGCTGTGGGCCGGCGCGCTGTCGAACGAGAAGCTGCGCGTGCACGTCGTGCGGCTGCGCGAGTTCTTCCGCGCCCTGCTCGTCAGCTCGATCGAGCAGGTGCTCGGCCCCGACCGCGAGCGGCTGCCGATGAGCGTCGAGGCCGCCGCCGACCTCGTCTGGGCCACGCTCAACGGCCTCGGCATCGCGTCGGCGTTCGGCGAGCCCGAGGCCCGCGTCGAGCGCGCCATCGCCGCCCTCCGCGCGCTCGCCGGCATCGCCCTCGGGCAGCCGGCGGCCACCCCACCACACTCTTCTCTGCGCGCGCCGCAGGGAGCCTAGGAGGAGACACCCCATGCATTTCGACAAGCTCCCCATCAACCAGAAGGCCTTGACCGTGAACCGCGAGCTCGAGCGCGCGGCGAACGGCGCCATCCGCGCGTACGATGCGCTCAAGTCGAAGGTGGGGCTGCGGGGGCGGGCGGCTGCGTACGACGACCACGCGTACGAGTTCGTGGGCGGCGCGAACGAGACGATGCGCAAGAAGCACTACGACAAGAGCCTGCGACTGCTCTGGAAGGCCGAGGCGGCCGCCCCCTGGTCGTCGTTCAAGGACGCGACCGACGGCGAGAAGGAGCTGATGGGCATGGCCGAGCGCGGCATGTCCGCCGACGAGAAGGCCGCGCGCGCGCGCATCTCGAGCGCCGAGTTCCGCGCGCTGCTCGACGCGGAGTACACGCTCGCCGAGAAGAAGGCGATCGTCGCCATCCTGTCGGCCATCGGGCACGGCGAGGCCTACGCGTGGCTCGTCTCGGCCTCGACGCTCACCGACGTGAAGAGCACGGGCGCCAAGGCCGCCGTGACGATGCAGGTGGTCGAGGAGGCCAAGCACTTCGTCGTCCTGCGCGAGCTGATCCAGGCGTTCGGCGTCGACATCCCGCGCCAGAGCGCGTGGGAGTACCTGATGCTCGAGGGCGCGCTCAAGGCCAAGGGGCTCAACAAGTTCTTCGGCATGAACGTGCTCGTCGAGACGATCGCGCTCAACATCTTCGGCCTGCTCTCGGACAAGCCGGGCCTCGAGATCCTGCGCCTGTTTCACCTCGACGAGTCGCGGCACACCGCGCTGCCCGACAACTACTTCAAGGAGTTTCCCATGACCGCGTGGGAGGCGAAGAACCCGGCGGCGCGCATGTCGCGCCTGCTCATGGCGCTGCCCGCCGTGCCGCTCGTCTTCTTCCTCGAGGCCGAGGCCGCCGAGATCGGCGTCGACGTCTTCGAGTTCGGCGGCTCCATCATGCGCAAGGCCTTCACCCTCGCCGACCGCGCCGGGTTCGCGCTGCCGATCCCGAGCAAGCAGCTCCTGGCGATCTTCAACTCCGCGTTCAACGCCTACTGCTCGCTCACGCGCGAGGGCCACGTCTGGCGCGACTACGCGTCGGCCGAGACGACGCGCGGCGCGGCCGAGGCCGCCGTCGAGCGCGAGATCTTCGGCGACCCCGCGCACGCGGCCTGAGCACGAGCGGCGGGCCGAGCGGCGAGAGCGTCGCTCAGGCCCGGCGTCGCGCCGTGACGACGAGCTGGAAGCCGAGCAGCTCGGGCCACAGGCCGCAGAGCGCGATCTCCGCCGGCTCGACGAACGAGTCGTAGAGCCGGAACGCGCGCGAGTCGGAGAGCGACAGGTGGTCGCCCTCGGCGAGGTCGTGATCGAAGAGCCTGCGCAGCAAGGGCGCCGCCGACTGCACGATCGAGGGCGTGCAGCGCACGCGCTCGGGCTCGAGGCCGAGGTAGCGCAGCAGCTTCTCGAGCGAGCTGCGCGTGAAGAAGCGCAGGTGCGTGCGGTCGCGCAGCCCGCTCCAGCCGTAGTCGAAATGGCCGAGCGTCGTCGCGACGCGGTTGTACCAGACCGCGTAGTTGGGCACGGAGAGGACGAACGTCGCGTCGCGCGTCCCGTCGAACGCGAGCAGCTCGCGCAGGAAACGCACCGGGTCGGGGATGTGCTCGAGCACGTCGGACAGGACGACGGCGTCGTGCGCCCCCTCCGGACCGGTCGCGAGCCAGTCGGCGAACGCCCCCTCGAACACCTCGACGCCCCCCTCGCGCGCGAGCTGAGCGGCGCGCGCGTTGGGCTCGATGCCGAGGATGCGCACCTCGGGGTGGCGCTTGCGCAGCGCGCGGGCGTTCGCGCCGGCGCCGCAGCCGACGTCGAGCACCCGCGCACCTGGGCGGCGCGCGAGCACCTCGCGCTCGAGCAGGCCGAGCAGCACCGTGTTCGGGCGCTCGAGGTACGAGTAGCCGGTGCGCTCGAGATCGAGGGGGATCGGGCGCGGGTCGGCGGGCATGGTCGCTCAGCGCAGCGGCAGCAGCTTGGCCGTGAACTGGAGCTCGGGCCAGCCGACGAGTCGCCACGGCAGGTCGTGCATCCGCAGCGGCCAGTTCAGCTCGACGAGCCGCGCGCCCGCTGCGTCGAACATGCGGATCCACTCGGGGAGCGTGAAGTAGCGCCCGCGCACCGCGATCGAGTCCTTCGCGTTGCCGAAGCGGTCCATCCAGTAGAGCGTGCGGTGGCTGATCGGGCCGAACGAGAAGTGGTCCTTCACCACGACGACGCGCCCCGCGACGCGCACGCACTCGGCGAGCACCGCCGTGGCGTCGTCGGAGTGGTGCAGCACGTCGGAGATCATCACCGCCTCGAACGAGCGGTCCTCGGCGGGGATCCTCACGCCGTCGTAGAAGCGGACGTCGATGAAGCTCTCGGGGCGCGCCACGACGTCGACCCCGAGCACGCTCTCGGCGCCGATGCGCTCGGCGAGCTCGCGCGTGATGGCTCCGTTGCCGCAGCCGACGTCGAGCAGCGAGCGCGCCGTGCCGATGTGCGCGGCGAACGCGCGCGAGATCCGCTCGCCGCGCGGCGCCGGGTTCGCGCGGTGGTAGTGGTCGAAGATGCCGCGGAGCGGGTTCATGCGCTGGAGGGGAAAGGGGGGGCGGCAAGCTAGCACTCCGGGCGCTCCTCGATCCCCCGAAGCGCAGCTCCGCGCGCCGTCATCGCGCATCGCGAAGCGGTTCGTCCCCCCGCCGACCCGGCGCGCCGCAGCCCACCGAGCGGCCGCCGGACGCTCGCGCGTCTGGCTCTCGCCCGGTGCTGATCGCTCGTCAGTAGCAGCCGGCGTCGCCGAAGCAGTAACAGGACCCCGACCAGCATTGGGTGGTACCCACGCAGGCCTGACCGCACGTGCCGCAGTTGTTCGGGTCCCAGTTGAGATCCACGCACCCGCTGGCGCACATCGTCTGCCCCGCGCCGCACGCGGACGCGTCTGCGCTGGCGTCTCCCACCGGGGGCGTGCCAGCGTCGTCGACCGGCGCGCTGCACATGCCGCCGATGCACGAGGCGCCGGCCTGGCAAGCGTTGCCACACGAGCCGCAGTTCGACGGCGAGGACGCGAGGTCGGCGCATCCGCTGGCGCACAGCGTCTGCCCCCCGCCGCACCCGGAAGCGTCCACGCTGGCATCGCCCACCGGAGGCGCACCGGCGTCGGTGACCGAGGCCGTCACGCCGTTGCAGACGAACGCGGTCGAGGTGACCTCGCTCGGCTCGAGGAAGGTGTCCCGGTTGGTGTCGATGCCGACGTCGATCTCGACGCCGCCCGCCGGGCAGGCGGTCGACCCGGCGGTGAGCGGGGTGACCTCGATGAGGGCGGTCGCGCCGGTAGCGCCCGTCGCGCCCGTGGCGCCCGTCGCACCGGTTGCGCCCGTGACCCCCGTAGCGCCCGTCGCACCGGTTGCGCCCGTGGCCCCCGTGGCACCCATCGCTCCCGTCGCGCCCGTGGCACCCGTGGCACCCGTGGCGCCCGTCGCGCCGGTGGCCCCCTTGGCGCCCGAGACCGTCTTCCAGCTCCCGTCGAGGCACGCGTAGAAGAGCGTGGTGCTGGAGACGTAGTAGACGGCCCCCTGGATCAAGTTCGTGCACTTCGGCAGCGAAGCGCTCGTGGCGAGTGTGATCGAGTCGAGGGTCGGCGTGCCGGTCGCATCGGAGGGCGCGCTGGCCGGCGCGGAGGAGGAGCACCCGGCGAGGACGCCGACCGCGCCGACGACGCCGCACAGCAGGCCGATGGAGCGACTCCGGAAGAGGGTCGATGCGGCTGCGGGGGTGGTCGTGCGGGACTTCATGGCGGGCGACTCCTGGGACGGGCGGACTGCGTGGCTTGGCCGACCCGGAAGGACGACCGCAGCGACGAGGTAGCAACGCTTGCATAGTCGCGCAAGTCCTGCGCGCACGAGCGCGCGCCCGGAAGCACGCTCGTTGCGTTGCGCTCAGGCACGCTCAATGCCCCGTCATGACGATCGAATACGCTCATCTGCGACGCGCAGAGTCGCTCTGCGTCGCCGCGGAAGTGTGGAGGACGTGTACCAAATCGAAACAGCGAGTGCGCCTTTGGTCGTACTCCTTGCATACCCCCAGCGGCGGGAGCCGCCGCTGGACGGAGGTGGGCGGTCTAGCCCTCCGGCGCGCGGCCGTGGTAGCCACGGCGGGCCGTCCGGCGCTCGTGCCCGCGCGGAGGTGCCATGACCGACCCGCCCGCCCCCGCCCCTGCGCGCGCCCTCCCGGCCCGCTTCGCCGCCGCTGCCCGAGAGGCGATCTGGGTGGACGGGGCGTTCGCTGCGGCGCGCGCGGTGCCCGCCGAGCGGGCGGCGTCGATGCGCGCGTTCGACCGCGCGGCGCGCGAGCGGGATGTTGAAATACTGGTCGGGCTCCGTCGCGCTGGCGATGAACCACGGGTGATGTTGGAAGACCACGATGTGCCGCGCATCCGCCGCTTTCGCCTTTGTCAGCTCGGCGCGCAGCCAACGCTCCTGTTCGGCCAGTTGGGCC
>CAITLX010000854.1 GCA_903893335.1 uncultured delta proteobacterium
ATTCCCCACTGCTGCCTCCCGTAGGAGTCTGGACCGTGTCTCAGTTCCAGTGTGGCTGATCATCCTCTCAGACCAGCTACCCGTCTTCGGCTTGGTGGGCCATTACCCCGCCAACTACCTGATGGGCCGCGGGCTCGTCCCTGAGCGCAAGGTCTTGCGATCCCCTGCTTTGACCTCAGCTCCTTTCGAAGCCGTGGTCTCATGCTGTATTAGCCCTCCTTTCGGAAGGTTATCCACCACTCTGGGGAAGATTACCCACGTGTTACTCACCCGTGCGCCACTCAACCGAGTTGCCCCGGTCGCGTTCGACTTGCATGTGTTAGGCGCGCCGCTAACGTTCGTTCTGAGCCAGGATCAAACTCTCCAGTTAAATTTGGAGAGAGAGTTCGTCTGCCGACAAGCGGCTCGGAACTCTTCTGGCTTTGTTTTCAATCCGCGTCGCCCGAAGGCTTCGCGTTTGACGTGGCACCCGTCGCATCTCCGCTCCGAAGAGCGGCGGTGCGCGGGCACCGGGCCTCACATTTTTGTGAGCGTACGATTCAGTTTTCAAGGACCGAGGGGAAGAACTTCTTCCCTACGGGGGGGAGCAACTTAGAACTGGTTGCTCACCTTGTCAAACTAAAAACCGACTCCGTCGTCGATTTTCGCGTCCACTCGGCGGGCTCTGTCTCCCTGCCGCTCGGGTCACGCTCCGAGAAGCGTAGCCCTGAAACCTCGACCGTCAAGTCGGGGCCGCACCCGGTCTTGCGGTCGTGGGACCGCGTTTCCCCCCAACTGCTGGGGATGACCTGTGGACAACTTCGTACAGCCCGGCGCGGGTGCGTGCTCCGCTGCTGTCCCTCCGGCCGGCCGTTTCCGTCCGCCGAAGTGGAGGCGCGTTCTAGGCGTCGGCCCCTGGTCTGTCAAGACGAAATCGGATGATTTCGTTTGTGCCCGCCAGGCGCTTGAATTCGTTCGGGAATCAGAGTGTCCGACCACCAGTCGCCGCGCGCGTCGCGGGTGATGTTCACCTCGGCGCCGTCGTGCAGGCGGACGCGGTGGCCAAGGGCCTCTCGATCGCGGAACGATCCGAGGATCTCGAGCCGCTGCCACTCGCCTCGAGGGTGGCGCAGGGAGGTCGGAACGTCGGGCGAATGAGCTCCGACCGCGACGTCGATGGGGGTCTGGGCGGGTCCTTTGCGGGTCAACCCCGCTTCGAGGGCGAGGGCCTCGGCTGCCCAGGCGAGCATCGGCCTTGCGACCGGGAATGCCCCACGCGCGAGGGTCACTGCGACCCCGTAGCCCTCGGGGAGCATGCGCAGTGCGTACGTCCGGCGTGCGCAGCGGACGACGATCTCGCGCGGCGGGCCCGCCTCCGCGAGCAGAGCGGGTTGCGCGACCGTTTCGCTGTAGAGCAGGCGCAGGTGCGCCGCGGCCACCTTGACGTCGAAGCCGTCGAGCCGGCCCGCCCAGTCGACGGCCTCGCCGTCGCGATCGACGAGGACGGCGCCGAGCGCCCCAGGCAGGCGCTCGAGCAGGGTGTGGAGCAGTGGCGTGAACGACGTCGGCGACTCGTCGCGCCGCGGTGCCGGCGAGCCTCGTCGCGTCACGGATCCTCGACCCGCACCTCGCGCAGCAGCTCGGCGGCGGAGCGGTCGGCGGCGGGTCCCACCGCGGCGCGCAGGCGCTTGACGTGCTCGTCGGCGGCACGCCGCGCGCGGCCGTCGAGGATCTCGTCGCGCAGGCGGGCTCGGCGCTCCTCGAGCGGGACGATGTGCGCCGCGATGCGCTCGGTGAGCAGGATGACGTGGAGCCCGAAGCTGGTCTCGACGACGGGACTGATGTCGCCGGGGCGGGCGAGCGCGGCGGCGGCGCGCGCGTAGGGCTCGACCAGCGCGCCGACCTCGCCGTTGGGCCCCGGGGGGCGCGCGGGGTCGAGGAGGCGGCCATCGGCGGCGACGGGGGCGAGGTCCTCGACGACGACCTCGAGGTCGGGGTGGTCGACGGCGAGGGCGCGACCGCGGAATTCGGCCGGCGCCGCCGCCGTAGCGACCTCGCGCGCGATGCGCTCGGCGAGCGCCCGGACGCGGGCCCGCGTCGCTGCGTCGGACGAGGCGGGCAGCTTCACGAGCGCGTGCGTGGTCCGGAACGACTCGGGGCGGTCGAAGTCGATGAAGTGGCGCGCCGTCGCTTCGGCCACCTCGGCGTCGGTGAGGGGCGCGCTGCGCGCCTCGGCGGCGAGCTCGCGAAGCCTCGCGCGAGCGAGGCGCCCGCGCACGGCAGAGCGCACCTCGGGCAGCGCGTCTTGCCCGCGAGCCTGGGCTCCTGCGGCGAAGATCGCGTCGCGGATGGCGCGCTCGCG